>CAXUAR010000019.1:1097-12584 GCA_964249155.1 uncultured bacterium
CACTGTCTCGCATACGGCGATGGTGGGAGGAGGCAGCTATCCACGAGCAGGGGAAGTAACGCTGGCCCATAACGGCATTCTATTTTTGGACGAATTCGCGGAATTCAGTGCGCAAGCGTTGGAATCTCTTCGACAGCCACTTGAAGATAGAAGCGTTACTGTTGCACGCACCAAGGGAACAATAACCTTTCCGGCAGACTGTATGCTCGTCGCAGCGATGAATCCAGCTGATACGCTTTCGACAGACACGGGCGTGGCAGTTCGTCAGGCACTGAAACAATCAAGAAAGATATCGCGCCCTATTGTTGATCGTCTCGATATTTGGGTCGAAGTCGCACACATTCCCCACGAAACGCTAGCAGCACTTGGTGAGCGAGCTGGTGGAACGGAATCATCGGAAATGATTAGGGCGCGCGTGCACCATGCTCGTGCGCGTATGACTGTACGTGCCGGATACGAAGGAGCAGTAAATGGCAGACTTACGACGCGAGAACTTGAAGTGCATTCCAAGTTCACGCAGGGAGCAGATGAAGTGCTTTTGTCTGCTGCGCAAAGACTAAGACTGTCTCCACGCAGTTATCACCGCACCATGCGCGTAGCACGCACTATCGCTGACCTTGCAGAGTCTGAATACGTGCTTGAGGCACACGTACTTGAAGCGCTTCACTACCGGCCACGCGGACTATTTGGATTTGAGTAAAACATCAAAGCGCGCCTTTAGGCGCGCTTTGATGTTTTCCCTTTATTAGTAGCACTTACTCATAAGAGTGCAGGAGTACGCAAATGGATTCTTTGCACCACGGACTTCAAAGTGGAGATGGTTGCCAGTCGCTTCTCCTGTCTCGCCAACATACCCGAGGAGCTGACCCTGTGAGACGGTATCACCTACCGAAATGATATCCTTGCTCATGTGCGCATACAAGGTCTGGGTTCCGTTGCTGTGACTCACCACCACGTACGAACCATATCCACCATTCCATGCAGCGTCTCCCTTGGAGATAATGACCGTACCTGCTGCTGCTGCGTGAATAGGTGTACCGCTTGGTGCGCTTAGGTCGACCGCATTATTGCCATGGATGCCTTGGTACAAAATAGCGCCCGGTACAGGGTTCTCGTAGTAGCTACTACCGCTTGCTGCTGGAGTGCCGAGATCTGCCTTTACGCTTACTGACGTACCCTTAGTTGAGCTCGAACTTGCTGAAGAAGTGGTCTTGGTCGTAGTGCTCGAAGTCTTATGGGTAGTCGTAGGTGCTGGCGCAGTAGTAGAAACCTCACCGCCTGGAATAACGAGCGTGGAGCCCACAACGACAGTGGCACCTTCGTCAAGGCCGTTAAAGGTGGCAATTTCTTGTGCTGATGCCTTGAATGTAGCGGCAATAGAATACAAGGTTTCGCCACTTGTAACCGTGTGCTGTGTTCCGGAAACTGGCAGGATAACGAGCGTCATGCCCGGCTTTATGGTGCTCTTTACGGTAAGGTCGTTTGCCCAAAGAATAGTGTTAACGGAAATACCAAAGTGCGATGCTATTCCTGAAATAGAATCACCATCCTTTACCGTATATACAGAGATGCTTGCATTTGAGCTGGCCCCAGAACTTGTGTCGCTGTCGTCTGGCGCACCAGGAAGAGTGCCGTCAGGACCAGAATTAGCAATGAGGGCAGAGCCCTCAGAGAGGGGCAGTAAAGAATCTCCCTTCGATGGATTAGGGTCAGAGTTTAGTGCCGCTGCAAGGAGATTCAGAGAAGGATCGTGGAGTATAGGAGTGTCGCCATCCGCTGCACGAACGGTTGAAAAAGGCCAGAACGCTCCCACGCGCTGTGGGGTAAAGAGCAAAACAGTACCTAAAAGGGTTGCCGATATGCCGGCTGCGCCTAATGCTGCGTATACATTCCGGCAAGCGCCTTTTGGAACATCACGGGAAGGATTTTCGGATTTCAAAATAAGAGGGGCCGGGGATCTTCAGCGAATCTTCATAATACAAAAACGGCTTATATAAGCCATTTCTTGAGTTACAGGGTATCTAACAACCTTGCAAGTATAGCCTGCTCAAAGGGCCGGTCAACTCTTGACACAGGCCTGTTTGTGGAGAACGTGTGAAGAATATCTTTTGACTATTTGGCAAATAGAGTGTATAAAAAATACAGGATATTGGAATGCTTCAAACGGAGTGACACACATGCCAGCGTATTTTCCTTACCTTGTTGTGGGGTGGCTCGCACTCACGGGCTACACGGGCTGGTACATGGTGCGTGCGCATCGTGTACCGAAGCAAATGGGTGACCTGCGCGAGTCTGTATCGCTATACCTCGGCCTTGGCCTCGCCTTTCTTCTTCTGATGGCTGGCGAGTTCTGGTATGTAGGATCAGCCGGGCTGTGGACTGATCTGGTGGTACTGCTTTCGTGCGGTATACACGTTCTTAATTCCTCCTGCATCATATATTTCTGCGGTCATCCCGAGGAAAGGGGTGTCGTCAGACCACATCTGGCCCTAGAGCGCATCGCGCAATAGGGCCCAATTTTTTAATACACGATTCATATTTGCTATAGTCAGATGATGAACGCATCTGAGCCTACTAATGAGCCTGAGTACATTTCGCATTTGAATCCGGCTCAAAAGGAAGCAGTGCTTGCTATCGACGGGCCCGTGTCCGTGCTCGCAGGCGCAGGTTCTGGCAAGACTTCGGTGCTCACCACCCGAATCTATCATCTCATACGAAAAGGTGTGCCTGCGCATAACATCCTTGCAGTGACATTCACGAATAAAGCTGCTCGCGAGATGCGCGAACGTCTGCACGCAAAGCTCCCTGATTCGCCGCTGCCATTCGTGGCCACCTTCCACGGTCTCGGCCGCGAACTTTTGCAGACGTATGGTACCGTCATGGGCATCCCGCATTACTTTACTATTTATGATCGTGATGATTCGAAGAGCGCAATACGCGAAGCGCTTAAAGTCCTCGACGTAGATGCAAAGGAAGTGCCACCAAGCGCCATACTCGGACGTATCTCAAAGGCAAAAGGAGAAGGGCAGACACTGCAGCAATTCCGCGACAGGCATGGGCGCGAAAGCTTCCGGTCGCGTATCGTCGCTGAAGCGTGGATACGCTATGAGGAGACGCTCAAGCGCGAGAAATCACTCGACTTCGACGACCTCATCGTGCTTCCGGTGCGCTTGCTGCAAAATCACGAAGATGTGCGTCTACGCGTGCAAGAGCGCTTTAGCCACCTACACGTCGATGAGTTCCAAGACACAAACGAGCTGCAGGGGAAGCTTGCACGCCTTATTGCAGGCGAGCGACAAAACCTATTCGTGGTGGGGGACATCGATCAATCTATCTATACATGGAGAGGAGCAACTATCGATAACTTGTTGAAGTTCGAAGACACGTATGCGAGTGCGAAGCATATCGTGCTTGAGCATAACTATCGTTCGACGAAAACTATCGTTAACGCCGCCAACAGCGTTATTGAGAAGAATCAGAACCGCAAAGAGAAGCATGCGGTGACGAATAATCCTGACGGAGAGCCCATTACTATTCACCCTTCAAACTCAGCTGAGACTGAAGCTACTTGGATAGCACACGAGACTGGTCGGATTCTGCGCAAGGGAGTGCCGCCTGAAGAAATTGCGGTACTCTTCCGTACAAACTTCCAGAGTCGCGCACTTGAGGAAGCATTTCTTCATGCCGGCATCCCATACCGATTGCTCGGTACGCGCTTCTTCGATCGTAAGGAAGTGAAGGATGTACTTGCATGGATTCGCGTTGCGCTTGAGCCGGATAGAGAGGTTGATCGTATGCGCGCGGTACAATCGCCACCGCGCGGCATTGGGAAAGTAACGCTCGGAAAACTCTTGGCGGGGAAACAGAGCGAGCTACGCGCAGCAGATCGCATAAAAGTAGAAGTATTTGAGTCATTGCTCACAAGCTTATGTGAAGCAGCACAATCGCTTGTACCATCAGAATTCGTAAAGTTAGTTATTGAGCGCAGCGGCATACAGAGCGCGCTGATAAAAGAAGGCGAAGACGGCCAGGAGCGGCTCGAAAACGCAAAAGAGCTCGGCACGCTCGCAAGCCGCCACGACGGCACACCAGGGCTTGAGGGTATCAGCGCGTTCCTTGCAGAAGCTGCGCTTGCCGGAGACCAAGATGAGATGGACAGGCAAGAAGGGAATACAGGCGTGACACTCATGACCGTGCACGCCGCAAAGGGACTTGAATTTGATACCGTATTCGTGACGGGACTTGAGGAGGGGCTCTTTCCGCATGAAGGTCTTGGCGCGGCGGCAAATGAGGAACGAGATGAGGAAGAGGAACGCCGACTCTTTTACGTGGCTATTACGCGCGCAAAGAAAAAGCTCATCCTAACCCTCGCTCGCATCCGTCGCATCTATGGTACCGACTACATGGCTGAACCATCTTCGTTCCTTCGCGACATCAGTCCGCTGCTCATACGCTACGACCAAGCGGATGAATACGGAGCGGAGAATATAATAGAGGCCTAAAGAGCGATTGCGTGATATATCAAAAGTGATACACTTTTGATATATGCCTACAACTAAAGAGCGTCTTTTAATAACTCTCACACCGAGCATGGCTCGCAAAATAAAAGCGATTGCTAAACGAGAAAAGACTCCAAAGGCCACCATTGTTGCGCGATATCTTGAGGCGATGCTTGCTGGCGTACCGACCGTTCAACTCTCACCAGAGGGAGAGCGTCGCGCGCTCAGGGCTATCGCAACGTCGAGAAAAGCTGAGTGCGAAGGGAAACTAAAGATCCTGCATAGTCTGGCAGATTTAATCGATGATTAGCGCATGCGGATTGCCATAGTCCTTTACTCTCCAAGCATCGAGTGGTATTTCGTTTTATTACGGATACGTAAGTTATTTTTGACGCTGTCGGCGATCACTTAGTGTATCGATAGCTATATGCAATCCAAAAGATCGCTCGGACAAAACTTCCTCATGCATCCGCAGATAGCGGAACGTATTGTGATGAGCGCACAGCTGCCTGAAAACGGCACCGTCCTTGAAATAGGGCCGGGAACGGGCATGCTTACTCGCGCGCTTCTCGCAAAGGCGAGGAAGGTAGTAGCAGTCGAAGCGGACGACGAGCTCGTGCCGCACCTTGCAGAAACATTTGCGACTGAGATCACAGCAGGAACGCTTGAGCTTATTCATGGAGATATCCGGTCATTCAATCCGACATCGCTAGGAATTCCGTACGCACTCGTGGCAAATATCCCGTACTACATCACCGGAGAAATCATGCGCATGTTCTTGGAGGCCGAACATAAGCCGTATTCTATGACGCTCCTCGTGCAAAAAGAGGTAGCTGAAAGAATCGCCCGTTCACACGATAAACAAAGTATTCTTTCGCTATCCATAAAGGCATATGGCGTACCTACGTATTGCTTCACGGTGCCGCGCGGGTCGTTCCGCCCCGCGCCAAACGTCGATTCGGCTGTTATTTCCATACAAAACATCCGAAATGATGCCTTTTCAAGCCCAATGGAGGAGAAAATGTTCTTCAAAGTTCTGAAAACTGGCTTTGCTCACAAGCGTAAGCGCCTTGCGAAGAACCTCGAGGACCTCGTGCCTGCATCGTTCGCCTTGGAGAGTCTTCGAAGCGTCGGACTCGACGAAAATATCAGATCGGAAGACGTGCCGCTCGACTCATGGAAGGTGCTCGCAGAAACTGTCGGGACCTATAAAAATTCTTAAGGACATCGTGACTTTAGTGAGGTGCGTTCGTCAAAAGTAATACACATGTAGGCTATGGCATTCCGTCCTTAATAGAGTGTTCATGCTACTATTTCAGTAGCTTTTATGAGGATATCTCCACGAACTACCCGCATCATCGCAGCTTCTGGTCTAGCGCTTTCTTTCATCGGCGTTTCGTACGTTATTTCTGGTCCTTCTATTTTTTCCAAGACTAATTCTGCGAATGCTGAATCAACCCAGGCATTGCTCGCTGCATATGCCACAAAGGACACCGATGGCGACGGCCTTCCTGACTGGCAGGAAGCGCTCTACGGTACTGATCCGAACAAAGCGATTTCTAATTCATATGGCATACCTGACGGGGAAGCAGCTCAGAAAGGCTTGTTAACCCCGACCGCACTCAAAGACCAACTTCCTACAGACCAGGCAACGACTACCCTTACAGCTGAGGATCTTCCAGGACCTAGTGCAGCACCAGGCAGTATTACCGACGAATTCTCAAAGGAGTTCCTCCAAGAATATTTCCAGGAAAGTAACGGCCAGCCAATGACTGCTGACGCGCAGCAAACACTGATGCAAAACTTATTGCAGAATTTCAGTGCTAAAGCTGCAAAGTCACTGGTTTCTTCTTACACACTGGTGTCAGTACATACCAGCACATCCGTAACTACAAGCTCGTATGCAGGCCAGGTAGAGAGTATTCTTATGGCCCATGACGTTCCAGCAGCAGATAGTCATCCGCTTCCGCTGATGGAAACACTCATCGAGCAGAATGACGAAAGTGCACGCCCTAAACTTGTTGCGATTTCATCTGCCTACAGAAGCATCGCTACTGATCTACTTGGACTGTCTGTTCCACCTGCATTAGCAGCACAACACCTTGCACTCATACAATCCTTTGATTCTTTAGCAAAATCAACGAGTCTTGTTACGAAGTACGAAAAAGATCCTCTTGGTACCCTTGGCGCACTGTCATCCTTTCAAGACTCGTCAAAGTCTCTTGCTGATGCAATCAATGTACTCGCGATGGTCATTCTTCAGGGAGGGGAGCCTGCTCCCGGACAACCAGGTTCGCTGTTGATAGCTATTGCACGTTCAGCACAAACGCAATGATCACCTCACCTACTTATTTTCGTCGCACCACAAGCATCAAAGTACTGGGTTTTTTTATGCTCGCTATTTTTTCAGTAACCGTTCCGTTCTCTCATACCGAGAATGTAGCGCACGCGCAGATTCCTGTTACTGACGCAGCAAACCTTACGGCAAATACCGTCACATCCGTAAACGCAACTTCACAGACCGTTGTCGAAAAGATTCTCAATGGTCTTGCGTGGACGGTTGCAAAGCTCACCGTCCAATCAATTACGCGCAGTACAGTTAACTGGATTAATTCCGGATTCCAAGGCTCACCGGCATTCGTGAGCGACCTGCAGAGTAATCTAAAATACCTTGGGGATGCGGTAGCGAATGATTTCTTTAATCAGCTCAATAAGACCGTGGTTGATTCAACAGGCTTTAATATTAAATCGCCATTCCAAGACCAGATAAGTCAGCAGCTTCGTGCGCAATACTACAAGCAGACAAGCGGCCTGTTAGGACTTTCCGCGTACGACTTGAGCGGCCACAGTGCTGATCCGAAAGCATTTCTAAATGGAAACTTCTCTCAAGGAGGCTTTGACGCATTCTTGTCGGCGAGCCAGAACCCAGCAAACAATCCGTTCGGAGCATATAAGCTCGCAAGCGACCAACTCTGGGCAAGCATAGACGCTGCGGCACAGCAGCGTACGGCAGAACTCGGGTGGGGGAAAGGATTTAGTTCATGGCGTGGCGCATGTAACTCAGTTACTGACGCCTCTAGCCCGGCGAATAATGGAGGCAATACCACTACGGTTGATACAGCGGGACTCAGTAACACCGCGAATAATGCCATCAATGCAGCGCTTGGAACGCCGTCTACTGCTGGCACTCCTGCCGCTGCCGCACCCGTTTCACTTTCAAAAGCAGAACAATGCACCGGCAATTCGGTTAAGACCCCGGGCTCAGTCATTGAAGACCAGCTTGAAAACTCTCTCGGTACCGGCATTCGTCAGCTCGAGCTTGCAGACTCAATAAATGAGATAGTCGGAGCGCTCATGGGCCAACTCGTGAATAAAGTTCTGGGTTCTGGCGGACTCCTCGGTGCCTCTCAGCCATCTTCAGGTGGTGGTTCTTCGTACATTGATCAGGCAACAGCTCCATCACAACTCAGTACCGTCGTTGCGAGTCTCGCTGACGGCGTAACGCAAAATATTGCAAATGACCGTACTGCTGTCAGCACCTACCAGACTAATTGGCAGACGATTCTCACGGCTGCCAATGCTGCAAAGCAATCGTGTGGTGCTACCCCTGAAATAACTGCTGCTATCACGCAGGCAACAGCGAGTGTCGCATCCTCAACAGCCGCGCTTGCGCTCATCGACACTACAAATACTACTATTCAAAACGCAAATCAGAGCACATCAAACGATAAGACTACGGTTATTGCGAATGCTGTCTCGGACTATCAGAACAAATATCTTGCGTCTCCACTCATACCAACTGCAGAACAGCAAAGCGATGCGGTCATTGAAAGCTCTGACTCTGGAACGAGCACCCCCATGAGCCTCTATACGCGCATGACTAATCTCGCGCAAAGTTGCCATGCGCAATAGAACGCTATGGTACGGACTCCCAGCATACGAACAACAAGGAGCATTCTTTTAGGGCTCGCTGTTTTTGCATTGCTTCTCACACCCTTCTCAGCCACCTTCGCAGCAGATCCTCCTGCAACCTCGACTCCTCCAGTGAGTGCGCCTGCCACCGCCGTGTATACGGCTATCAATTGTTTGACACCTGGCGGCGGCGGCTTAACAAACCCGGCTTGTATTTCCAGTATGCTATCTGGGGGTGCGGGTGCTTTAAAGAACGCAACAGGTGCTGCACTTGATGATATCGGCAACATAATAGTTACCGCCGTTGGTGTTGCAATTCTTGGCATTAGCACCCTTTTCCTTGGCATTGCCGGTGTTCTCTTTAACCTCGTTTTAGTAAAGACCGTATTCCAATTTTCACAACTCATAGGCAATTCTCCTGGATTGCTTTTAGCCTGGGGGATATTACGTGACCTGGGGAATATGGCTCTGTTATTTGGGTTCATATTTATGGGTCTTGCCACGATTCTTGACCTTCACACCTATAACGCAAAGAAGGCGTTGCCGCCGCTTATTATATTTGCCGTACTCATGAACTTCAGTCTCTTTGCCGCTGAAGCAATCATTGATACTTCAAACGCTTTTAGTTCTGTCTTGTACAATCAGGCCAGTAATGCACCGTGCGCTTTTGGGGGTACTGTAACTGCGACAAACTCGGCAGGCGTAAGTAGAAGTAATTCTGCAGATGCAAATCTGCAGATTTCTAGAGATAATTTAGATACCTGCTTAAAGGTGGGTATAGCGGGAAATATCATGCAAGCAAGTGGGCTTTCAACTATATTTTCTACTAATAATCCGGGGAATGTGGGGATTGCCGTATATGTCGGACTATCCTTTTTTGCGATCGCTGGAGCGATAGTAATGCTTGCTGCGTCTATCATGCTTGTGATCCGTGTCCTTACCCTCACACTGCTCATGGTATTCGCGCCTATTGGATTTGCTGGCATGGCAGTTCCTCCGCTCCACAGCCTTGCGAGCAGGTGGTGGAGTACCCTCATACACCAAGCTTTCTTTGCCCCCCTCCTCCTCCTCCTTATATTCATAAGCCTTAAAGTGACTGAAGGGCTTGGTTCGGTATCAGGGTCTGGTCTTGCGGGTGCGCTCACTGATCCAAACGTCTCAACAATGGGAATCATTCTTGTTTTTGTTAGCGTGAGTGGCTTCCTCGTGGGCTCGCTCAAGGCAGCGAGTTCCTTTGGCGCCATGGGCGCAAGTTTCGCTATCAGTACTGCTAAGAGTATTGTCACCAAGCCTCTGGGAGGCATGTCTGGAATTGCGGGGCGCAATACTCTTGGCAAGGGCGGGGCTGCGATGCAAAAGACATATGAGAAATTCATGGGTAAGGAAGGAGGTAACAAATTCCTGCGTAGCACAATACGTAACGTTGGACTTGATAATCTTGCGGTCGCAACGACAAGCGGGCTACAGAACGCTAAGTTTGGCAGTGGCTCGTCACTTGCGGACAAGAAAAAGGCTACTAAGGAGCGCGATGAAGTATTTGAGAAAGCTGGTCGTAAGGCGAGGAATCAGTCTGCTTTGGACAACGCTATTGCGAAACCAACAAGAACTGCAGCTGAGATTGAGGCACGCAATGATGCGATTGCCGAGATACTCCAGCGGATGAGCGTAAAGGAAATTGAGGAATTGGATGCCATGAAGAAAGTAGGCAGCAGTCTAGACGCGCTTGCACAGAACCTCTCTGCGGAAAAGTTTGCAGCACTTGTAAAGGATGGTGGCGCTCTGAACGACACACAGAAGAGTCAGGCCAAAGATGCTCGTTTCAAGAATCTTGCTGCTCAGCGAGACATTATCAATAGCGCGAGGACGACTGCGGCAGAAAAGGCTGCAGCCAAGAAGGTTATACGCCAGTACTCGGCTAAAGATCTTCAGAATGCGCCCCCGGCACTACTTGCTGACAATACTATCCTAAGCGCATTTAGTGATGCTCAGCGTGACGATCTTATAAAGAGCAATGAGGTAAATCCTGCAATTACCCGCAAGCTCCGCAGCCTCGATCCTGCCGAACAAATTAAGGCGAAGTTCGTAACAGGGGGAGGGGCCGCGGTAGCTACAGACGTGGCCAACCTTAAACCAAAGAAGGTTGCGAAATTGCCAGATGAGATTCTTGAGGCACCAGAAGTAATCGCCGTTCTTGACGGAGCAATGCTTCAAGCCATTAATACTGAAGGTGACCTTGGGTCTACCGCTAGAAGTAATATTATAAGTGGCTTAAGGGGTAGACGTGACGCCAGAATGATCAGGTTCCTCGCCTCGCCTGCAGGTGATTTGTGGAAGTAGAATAATGCTATGGAAGTAATCTCTAAAGATCAAGTTTTAATTGCACTCAAGAAGGCTCCTCCTCTTGTCCAGGAGGCCTTTGGTAGTGAAGATACAGTCACTACCATTCTCAAAATACAGGAGAAATATAATCTCCACGCAGATGTCATAGGTGCAGTTAGCCAAGAGTTGGGAAATCTACTTCTTGGCCTAATAGATCCGTCTGGATTCTTTACGAGGATTCAGGGGAGGGGAGTAAACGGCGAGGCCGCAAAAAGTATCATGGAAGACATAAATCGAGAGGTATTCCTCCCACTGCAAAAGAAGATGCGCGACCATGTGCCCGCGAAGAGCGAAATTGAGGATGATGAGGATGAAACTGAATTGCCTTCTGCAGGAAGCGTTATTCCAGAGCCCCAGGTCATCGTTAAGCCAGTGCAACCACAAATTCCCGTAATGCAAGTTGGTAATGTTGAATCCGCCATCGCGCAAGCACCGTTCGTAACCCAGCCTAAAACATCGATACCTCAAGAACCACCCGCCTACAATCTCATCCGGCCCGAAATCCAGGCAGTGCCCGCGCAAGCGTCTGTCGCGGTTGCTCCCGCGCGCACGATGGCAACTGACATGAACGCATTGACGCATCCTCAACCCGCAGAGGCTTCTGTTGTGCAAGATAGTATGCCTGCCGTTCCTCATCCATGGCAGACGTCGCCGGCACAGTCCTTCCAGACTGCCTCCGTGCCGTATACCTCGATGC
>CAXUAR010000020.1:0-1428 GCA_964249155.1 uncultured bacterium
GGTTTCGCCCATGCCGTCGTGGGTGGTCATAGCAGGGTATGTGACTGGCGGAGTGTTGCGTGCCTTCCTTACCGGATTCTTGGTAGTGATCGTATCGCTCTTGTTTACGCACTTAGTTATCTCAAATATTTTTATTCTTTTTGCCGCTGCCTTCCTCACCTCAGTTCTGTTCGCGCTTGCCGGCATTGTGAATGCGATCTATGCTAAATCCTTTGATGCCATCTCTATCGTTCCAAACTTCGTACTCACGCCGCTCACGTACCTCGGCGGTGTATTCTACTCTATTTCGCTCTTGCCGCCTCTGTTCCGGACTATCTCGCTTGCAAACCCCATCCTCTATATGGTGAATGCCTTCCGCTATGGCTTCCTCGGAATCTCCGACGTTTCGATGCTGCATTGTTTTGCCGTTATTGGTGCCCTTACGATCGTTATGCTCGTGTGGGTTTTGGTGTTGTTCAAAAGAGGCGCAGGACTCAAAAAATAGCGATTCGCAACCAGCCATAGCATAAAACCGCCGTTCCACATCGGAATGCTGCACTTGGCGATTTGAAGCGGTTTTATGCTATGGCTGGTTGGTCTCGACTAGGATTTCACCACGCTTACTTCATGGAGTTCACCATCGTCTTCAAGCACAAGTTCGTCGCGCTCTTGTTCGATCACTTCCGGCTTCGGGAATGATATTTCGATAGTAGTACCACGGTTAAGCGCACTGCGAATGATAATTGAGCCACTGTGCGCACGCACAATATCATGTACTATAGCGAGGCCAAGGCCGCTTGTGCCAGAGCCTATGCCGCGCGTGCGTGAGGTATCGCCACGAAAAAATGGCTCGAAGACATGGTAGAGATCTTTCTGCGCAATACCGATGCCAGTATCAGTAACATGTACCGATATCTTGTCTTCGGTCTCGTAGGCATGGACGGTCACGCTGCGGTTATCGTGCTGAGGCGTGTAGTTAAGGGCATTCTTTACAAGGTTCGTGAATACTTGACCAAGCGCAACAGCATTACCCTTCACATAGAGGGTGTCAGGAGTATCTGCCGTAAGCTCAATGCCACGTGAATCAGCAAGTTCTTTATGTCGCAAAATTACACTTTCTAAGACTTCGAGCAATTTGACGGGCTCGGTCTTGATGCGGCCGGGACGAAGCAAGGTATCAAAGGAGAGCAGGTTGTTTATCGTTTCTGAAATACGGTCAAGCTCTTCGATGGTTGTTGAAAATGTGGAGCGAGAGTATTCGCTCAACGCCTCATCCATAAGTGCGACTTCGGTATTGGTGCGCATTATTGCGAGCGGTGTGCGAAGCTCGTGTGCGATATTGCCGATAAATCGCTTCTGATATTCAAGCGAGTCGCGCGTCGGCAAGAGTGCGTAGCGCGACGCAAGGAATCCAAAAAATATAGTGAGTATAAGTAACACACCAAAGAC
>CAXUAR010000020.1:1458-4554 GCA_964249155.1 uncultured bacterium
GTTTGCGTTTGTTGATAGGTAATAGCAAAGGCAAAGACCGTGATGGTGAGTACCGTAAGAACTGTCTGGAGCGCGATGACGTTTACGGTGCTCCGGAAGAAGGGATTTTCCCGATATTTATCCGTTAAGGCGGTAGCCGATCCCGCGGATAGTTTCGAAGAGTGGGTCTTGGTCGGCATAGTCGTCTAGTTTCTTACGCAGGTTTTTCATGTGCACGTCGAGTACATTACTGAAGGCAGGGAAGTCGAAGCTCCACACATGATCGAGAACCTCTTCACGCTTCATGGCTTCGTTTGGGTGCCGTAAAAAGAATTCTAGCAGAGAAAATTCCTTAAGAGTAAGGGAAATTTCCTTGCCGCCTTTCGTGACGGTGTGCTTAGTCGGATCCAGCGTAATATCTCGGACGGTGAGAATAGACGGCAACGCTGTTTCTGGACGTCTAAGAACGGCGTTCATACGTGCGACTACTTCTTCGATTGAATACGGCTTTACGATATAGTCATCGGCCCCGAGGTTTAGCAGCTTCACTTTCATATCTGTCTCAGCACGCGCCGTGAGCATGATGATAGGGGTGGTAACGCCCGCTTCGCGGGCTTCTTTGCAGATAGTCGCACCATCCACTCCTGGCATCATAAGGTCAAGGAGGATGAGGTCATATTCGTCGCGGTAGAGCAGAATTCGAGTCCGAGCCTTTTCACTATCCTCAAGGTAGTCCACCGTATATCCTTTCAGCTCAAGACCTTTCTTCAGGGGTTCTGCAAGCTTTACTTCGTCTTCGGCTATGAGTATGCGCATAGAGGGATGGTAATCGGATATATCCACAGTATCACGCACTATGCATGAACGCTTCATGAAGACGAAATTCCAGCTACTTTATAAGGCAATTATTGCCAATATTAGCGAGTTAGACAATACGGCGCGCTACCTTCAATAGAAGTCTCAGCGCCAGCATTTGGTGCACAAATTGTTACCCGCCCATTAGCATCCTGTTTAATCGTGTACTGCGTGTCATACGTCCCTCCACTACAAGAATCGGTCGTACAGGAATTACTGCCCCCAGCAGGATCATAGGGGAGTTCGGAGATATAGGTCGGTACCAGGCAGGGTCGAATGTTATATCCGTTTCCTATCGTCGTGCTCATGTCAGTTGCTGTAGTCGGGATACCGCTTTGGCACGGACCTGATTGGTCTACGAAAAGCCCTTTGTGTTCTGCAGTACGATTTCCGACGGCGTTCAGGATGGCGTTTACGTTACTTATGCGCTGGGAGTTTCGTGCCTGTGCAAACTGGCGTAGTGGATTTATAGCAATGAGTACCACGCTTGCAAGTATGGCGATCATGCCTATTACGATCAGTATTTCTATGAGAGTAAATCCACAGCGTGCCTGTTGGGGGGTAGGTCTGCAATTCACACGTTTCTTATATTCTCGTGAGTGCATAGTATGTTCTAAAGTGTTAGGCCCTGTATAAATCCACCCCTATATTTTTACGTAGAACGATATGCGAGCATAGAGATTTTGCCTTTATATCGTCGGTACGTATTCAGATATTCATTAGGTTTTCCAAAGCTTTTATTCAGCTACTCAGGCTGAGTCTCGCTCCAATAGGTAGGTATGAATGTGGCAGTAGAAGATGCTCGGGATGCATGAATACGTACTAACGAAATACTATTCCCGCTACGCGCGCGTACAGCAGTTTCGGCTGTATTTCCTGACACCGTTCCAGAGATGATAGAACACGTTGCATGTTCATCCAGTTGGATTTTAAGGGGTGTAGACGACGAAAGACGCCCGGAATCAAGCGTAAGTATTCGCAGAGCAATGCTGCCGCATGCGTTTGCGAAGTGTTTTGCCTGCAGATGGTCTTCTGCATGGGATAGATCAGTGCGAGCTATAAAGGCGTCTGAATTCGCGGCAAACACAAGCATCATAAGCAATGCAGAAACGATAAGGGCAGACATGAGTGCAACATACCCTCTCTGCATTCGTACGTGGCTATAGAGAGCAGGCCTATTCATGGCGTGAGATAGATTAGACGACGTACGGTGACTGGTGGTACGCCTGCATTTTCGAGCGTAAGAGAAATAAGTATGTGGTCAGGATTATCGTCACTACTACTGCGTGCAAATGAGATATCTGTTACCTCTGTCGTGATATCGGTCAATGCTCCTGAGTTCCCATTGTATTCTTTTGTGAGTGTTGAAGAGGCAGCGTATATAGTGGTGAGCTTACTTCCGTTCATAAGAATTAGCTCCGTGCTTGTGGCGTGAACTTGTGGAGTACCTATGGCACTCGCGCTTTCAACGAGAGCTTGTATTCGATCTCCTATGAACGTGCCATCTTCTATAAGAAGCGCTTCGCTCTGGGTATGTTCGCTCGACACTTTAATTGCGACAATACCTGAGAATGCACCCAGCATGATAAGTCCGAAGAGAGCTACATACACTAGAGTTTCAAGAAGGGTAAACCCGGTGCCTATATTTTTAAACGCAATAGAGGTACTCATGAATTTGTTACTGTTTCTAGTAATCCTGATGCTTGGCTTGATTGTTCAAGACCCACATACAGTACGTTTTCACGACACGCTAATGCTGTGCCCGTACTTTCGGCAGGTAGTGAAAGCGATGGCGCAAATGGTGCAAGGGAAGAATTGCTAAATAGACTCCAGAACTGGAGATTTTTGTTTGTGAGCGCAAGCGTAAGAAAGTCTTGCGAAAGAATACGGCGAACACTGTCAGGATTCAGCACCGTGCCAATATCCTGATGACTACTATCAAATATATGTTGAAAGTCATGCGTATCGAGTGCGACAAGTTCTGGAGCATTCGAGACATACGATCTCCCAAATAGTATCGTCGAGCCCTGCTTGTTCAGAGCTGTACCAAAACCGAATCCGGTGCTCCCAGGAGCGTTCCAAATTCCGGCAAGCGATGGATGGATAGGATCATGTACGTCGAAGACAATAAGTTCACGCGCTGTATCGTCAGTGGCTACAAAGGCAAAGCCATCGCGCACGAGTATATGGTTCACCGATCTGCCGACCGGCATGCCCGCAAGCCAGCGTGGGTGGTGTGGATCGGATACATCAATAATATTG
>CAXUAR010000020.1:4597-11732 GCA_964249155.1 uncultured bacterium
CTCCTGTAGTCTTTTGCAGACCAAGATACAAAAAGCCACGAGAGTACGTGACTGTAGTTGCTGGTGCCGTTGCGCCTGTCGAACTAATGGCAAATGGTGCGGATGAGGTAGCAAGCTGGATTGCACCGATGAGCTTCGGGAGGGCGACTTCTGAAATCGAAAATATCTGAACTTGAGCGCATGAAGTATCGTCTGAGCACGTTGCAGAACTTGCACTCCCAAAGCCATTCCCCGCGTATGCGTAGCCACCCCCAGTGGCTACAGCCGTGAATCCGATTCGTGATGTGCTTGCGTTATCAAATCCGCTACCAATAAGTATGGGCTTCTGCAAACTGTTCGAAATATCAAAGAAGAAGAGGGTTGGCGAGGTGGTCAGTGTCGTCGCGCGTATCGTTGCGATGAGAATATTTTTGTTGGTTTTTACATCATCAATAGGATACGAATCAAGAGGTACTCTTTCTGTGAGTAGGTCGCTGGTCGATACTCCATAGATATGAGTGTTCAATTTCGACCAATCGCCAGAAACGAACGGATCGCAGGGATTCTCGCCGGACGCGTCAGTAAGGGTGGTCTCAAGAAAAGAAGAACGCTGAATACCATAGGTGTCTGTCCATACAGTACTTGCGCGCGCATGAGCCGACACATCTTCTTCAATCGACTCAATGGCAAGCGACCGTTCTACTGCGTTGTCTGTGCTGCTTGCAACAGAGGGTATACGGTCAAATCTAGACCATGATACGTGTTCAGCGCGCGACAGGTCTGCGTCTTCTGCGTACGCTGCGGCAGCTTCTCGTTTCATATTTGCAAGCATGAATGGCGTACCAAAGGTGACGAGTGCCACAGCAGTTAGCGTCGTCGTGAGTATGGCCAAAGCAAGAAGTATTTCTATGGTAGAAAATGCTCGCATATCCTTTATTACTCAGCGATACCTACGGCGCTTGACTGTAGAGACGATCTGATTGCGCCAGAGTAATCAATACTGATCTTCCATTCAGCACCGGCTGAATTGGAAAATAGCATGTTCTGTGTACTAATCGCTTCAACAGTACTAGGCGTGAAGAGTATTTCGCGCATGCCTGTCACTTGAGTTATTCCTTCGAGTGGAAAGAGTTCGTCTGCGTCTTGGGCCCGTCCTTCATAGGACGGGCCTCCAAAGACAACGACTTCGTGATCGCGTATCATGACGCCGTGCGCAGGCGGGAAGTCGCATGAATCATCACTACAGACGCCATGTATCGCTTCGCCTCGAGCTTCTACAAGCGCGCCGACAACCCTATCTACGTCCGTGCGCGCAAGTACACGACTAAACGCTTCAAGGTCTTCAGAAACTGTGAAGCTTGCAATTATTCCTATGAGGGAAAGTACCACTACCATTTCTATAAGCGTAAATCCCCGCATATATTAATGAACCGTTATGTTCTGGGTCAGACCATAGATAGGCGTAATAATGGCAAGAGCAACGAAGCCGACTACGAGACCCATTACGAGCATAAGCGCAGGCTCCACGAGTGTAGAGAGCGTTCTCGTCAGTTCCTCCAGTCGTTCTTCGTATAGGTCAGCGATGGTTTTAAAACTTTCTTTGAGAGTACCGGTAATTTCTCCTGCCGAGACTAGTTGTGTAACTACTACAGGATAGAGGCGTGGATCTTTGCGCATCTGCGCTGACACTCGATATCCTTCGACAATGCTCGTTCGTATTTGCTCTAGTGATTCTTTGTATGGGGCGTGTGTAAGCCCATCACATGCAAGAAGAAGCGCCGCTTCTATGCGCATACCGCTTTCAAGCAATAGCGCAAGCGTACGATGTATAGCTGCAAGGTAATAAAAAGTTATAAGGTTCTTGAAAAGCGGCAGACGAATGCTTAGAAATTCTAGACGCCTATATATGTGTGGCTTGCGAAGGAGATATACCAGGCCCGTTGCAGCAATCACAAAACAGATTAATAGGAGAAACCCATGCTTTGTAACGAGATCAGAAATACTTATGAGTACACGCGTGGGGAAGGGCAATTGTGCATGGAAACCTCTGAAGAGCGGAATCATTTTTGGACATGCCTACAGCATTAAAAAGCCAGCCACCGCTATCGTACCAAGCATGATCACGGCTGGATACACCAAAGCACTAATAATTTTTCGATTCAGCACTGCCTTTCGTTCAAGTAATTGCGCAAGGTAACTCAGGTTGTCAGAAAGCGACCCGCTTGCTTCACCAATAGCGATAAGGTTCGTATGGAATGGCGCATACGCTTTTGGGAAAGCACTGAGCGTCTCTGAGAGTGTGCGACCTTGTACTACCTCAGCGATCACCGCTTTTACTATCTGTGCATGATTTCCGGGCTTTACGTCATCGAGAATAAGCGATAGTGCTTCGACGATTGAGATTCCAGATCGCAAATACAATGATAGGCGCTTTGCAAAGAGTATGCGTTCGATCCCTGATATGTGCATCCTATTCAGACGTGATATTCGAACTATCTTATTCATGGCGTATGCGAAGTATCTCTTCGATAGTTGTTTCACCATCAGCAACCTTCCGTACCCCATCTGCGTCCATAGGACTATAGCTAAGAGTGGAGGCAATGGCGCGTAATTCGGCAACACTTGCTCGACGATTGATTGCTTCTTGTATGGGTGCCGATACAGACAATAATTCATATACACCTATCCGTCCGCAGTACCCACTCCCGTTGCAGGCAGTACACCCTTTACCTCTATATGCGTGTGTTGGTAATGTCTCGTCGTTCTGTGTCTGTTCACTCCTTCGAAGGCTTACACGTTCTTATGAGGATAGTGGAAATATGTATTTGCACTCTGTACATAGACTGCTCACCAAACGTTGAGCAATAACGAGCTTGGCTGTTGATGCAATAAGGTATGGCTCGACGTGCATATCCAGAAGTCTCGGAAGAGTCGTGGCGGCGTCATTTGTATGGAGTGTCGTGAGTACGAGATGTCCTGTGAGGGCAGCGTTTACGGCGAGACCAGCGGTCACGCCGTACCGTATTTCGCCAACCATAAGGATATCCGGATCTTGCCGCAGAATCGAACGCAAACCTTTGGCAAAGGTAAGTCCCGTGTGCTGGTTCGCCTGTATCTGGCAAATTCCTGGCATTGAGTACTCGATCGGATCTTCGATAGTGACGAGCGACACGCTTTGTTTCGCCAAAATACGCATGAGGGTATAGAGAGTCGTGGTCTTTCCGCTTCCGGTCGGGCCCGTAACAATGACCATGCCGGTTGAGCGCGAAAGTGATTGGCGCACTATTCGTTCGTATTCTGGACGCATACCGAGCTCTCCGAGGGTGAATTGTTCTGCATGTGAGGACAATAATCGCAATACGGCATTCTCACCATAGTAGGTTGGCGCAATGGAGATGCGAATATCTACCCAAAAATTGTCAACAGAAGAAGTATGTGGAGAGAATCGAAAGCGACCATCTTGCGGCGCGAAGTGCTCGTCTGTGCGGAGTCCCGCAAGAATCTTGAGACGCGCAATAAGCTCGGCGTGTACTTCTTTTGGGAATAGATACGCATCCTCTAGCAGTCCGTCTACGCGCATGCGAACCCGAATATCATTGATTTGGGGGTCAAGGTGAATATCAGACACGCCTTGGTCATGGGCGTCTGTCAGTAACGCTTCGGTAAGACGAATGACTGAGACGAATAATCCATTCTTAAGCTCGTCGTGTACAGATTGGGATGAATCGATGCTCATACTTTTACGTTATCAGTGTGCTGACCTGGGCGTCAGAATAGAGCAGTGGAAAGGTGGTGTTTGAGGTAATTAATTCTCGATACTTTCTCCAGGATTTCTTTATGGCGAGAGCACAGTCCATACAAATCAATTCTTCATGTGCGGCATGTTACCCTCGAAATATGAAGACGGTCTATTTCGTCAGGCACGGCCAGAGTGAAGGAAATGCGAATATACAGAGACAGCAAATAGCCGAGACACCCCTAACTAAGAAGGGAAGGGAGCAGGCACAGATTGTGGCAGAGCGTTTGGCGAATCTTTCGCTTCAAGCGCTCATATCGAGCCCCTACATGCGCGCTCGCTCGACAGCTAAGCGCATTCACGAGACTACCAATGTTCCGATACATTACTCAGATCTTTTCGTTGAGTGGCGACGACCAACCGTGCAGTTGATTCATGGAAGATTTCATCCATTATGGATCTGGGCGCAGATACACATAGTCCTGAATCGTAATCAGAGCAGCTATCGATATTCAGATGAGGAAACGATAGATGAGTTATTTTTACGTGCAAAGGCAGCGCTCGCGTATTTGGAGAACCCACCAGAAGGCCGGATCGCCGTTGTTACGCATGGCGCGTTCATGCGCTGCTTGTACTCTGTAATTACGTATGGCGACTCTCTCACTGCAAAGCTCTATGTAAAAACTATTCGCAGCATGCTGTTACAAAACACGGGAGTTATGATCGCCACCTTTCACGACGGTGTCTGGACAGTCACACATTGGAACGAAGACGCGAGTGCTTTGTAGCTAGTCTGTCAAACCTCTCTTTGTAGCCGCTGCACCGCAAGCGCTACGTCCGGCCACGGTGCCGGTCGTCCAACAGAGCTGCAGGCTGTATCCGCCCGAAGGGCGGTCAATATTCAAAAGGTCTCCGACGATGTATAGGTTTTCGATGAATTTCGAGCGCATGGTGCGGAAGTCAACTTCCGTAAGCGCGACACCACCACTCGTAACGATTGCTTTTTCGACACCACGCAGTCCGCGCACGTTTAGCTCTATACCTTTTACAGTATGGCCGAGCGCTATGCGCTCGGCCCGAGTCACCGCATGGCATGGTATGTCTCCGTTCAGTCCTGTTTTTTCAAGTACCAGATCGGCAAGTGCAGAGGGAATGCGTTGGCTCAGCACGTTGCGCACTTTCTTATTGCTATCCTCACTAAAACTGGTGCGTAGTAGAACGTCAAGTGCATCGAGTGCGACGTCTGGAAGCAGGTCGAGCGCAAGCGAGACCGGTCCGTACTTCAATAGTTCACCGACATCATTGCTTAGGTTTAGTACTGCTGGTCCACTAATTCCTTGATGAGTGAATACCATGCCACCTGACCGTTTTCCATACTTCTTTCCATTCTGAAGCATTGTGAGCGCAATAGCGGGGAGGCTTACGCCTGCAAGTGCCTTTGCCCAGGAGTCTTTGAGCGTAAGTGGTACTAGCGATGCGTATGGTTCTTTTACCTCGTGGCCAAGCGCGCGAAGCCAGTCGAATCCGTCTCCGGTCGAGCCAGTTTCAGGGCGTGACTTTCCGCCTGTTGCGAATATATAGGAGTGTGCAAGGACGCGTTGCTGATTTACAAGCTCTACGTATGAAATCCGACCATCGGCATACGCAATGGTTGAGACTTTAATTCCTGGGATAACGGTTACGTTGCCTTCCTCTATATATGTATTTAAGACCTCCCATACCGACTCTGCGCTATCACTCTCTGGGAAGACTCGTTTGTTTGCTTCAACTTTCGTTGGCATGCCACGCGAATGAAAGAATTCCAGCGATTCCTCTACACCGTGCTTCGAAAAGGGAGAAAATAAGAACTGGTCGCGTTGGTAACATTGCAGCGCCCACCGCCCGTTATGAGTAGTTTCTTACCGAGTGTTGGATTCTTTTCAAGTAGCACGACCGAAGCGCCGGTGGACGCCGCAACGCCAGCTGCCATCATTCCGGCGGCTCCGCCGCCGACCACAGCCACGTCCCACACCCTTTTTTCCTTTGTACCTCTTGCGCTGTCCGTGCTGCCTGGCTTCATATAATGCGTAGAGTACCCTCATCTTCACTTCTTGTCGCTTATTGGTTGGTTTCGAAACCCACACTGCCAGCATTTCCGAAAAAGTAGGGTTTATAGGTGCTAAAGCGAATACATTGTACGGAGATTTGTATTGTATTTGCTCAATATTCCTGTTGAGTAGTGTCGAGTTCGATAGTGCTTCTGAGAGCATTACTCGCTTTTCGTCAGGTTCAGCCGCAATATAGCGTTCCGCCAAGGAATTACCTTCTTTAAACTTGGAATAGATGAGTTCGATAGTTGCGAGAGGGTCTTGGGTTTCTTTCTCTTGAGTGGAGTTGGGAGAAGGACAACAAGAAAATCTCTGACATTATCTAAATAAACAAAATAAGAAAAGCCCCAACGTGAGAGCGCTGGGGCTCTTCTTGTTGGGGCTTGAAGTTCAGGCAGCCACTGCGTCTTTCGAAGCATTCATGGCACGCCGGAAGAAGTTGGTATAGCCGCCGCTGACGAGATTTAGAGCGGCGAGCGCAGCGTATGCGAGCTTGAACTCCTCACGACGCTCGGACATATCTGCCTCGAGTCGATCATAGATGTCGTCGTTGATGGCATTGTCATCGAGAGCCTTTTCAAGCTGAACGACCTCCATGGCCTTAGATTCCAGAAGTGCTGCCGATTGTGCGGCAATATCATCGCGATGAAGCGAAATGACTGTTCGCAGGTCAGAGCCGAGATACTTCAGGGCTTCCTGCAACACATCTGAGAACTTATTTAGCTCGACAGCGTATGATGCCGGCACGTCTTTGCTCATGGCACGACGATAGGTTAGTCGCCGTACATCACGAATACCAAAACGTACGATGTTGCCGCCGATCCCGAAGATCCAGAACGAAGCAAAACACGCCATATCAATCCCGTAAGGTCGCGTATAGTGCCACCCCGCATAAAGCGAAGCGGCAACCAGCAGCGATCCAATTGCAATGCTGAGTACAGCCGCTGTCTTAACAGCAGCCTTGGCTCGCTTGCGCTCGATCTTGTAAAGGATCGAAGCGATCTGTTCGAGCGTAAAGCTGGTGCCGCCTTTCCAGCGGTAGGTGAGGTGGCTGAGCTTGCCGTGCGAGATGAGGGCGACTGTCCTCAAGAACGTAATGTTCTTCATTAGATTCACTCCTCCTTGCGATTGACCGTCTGTGGTCAGAAGGTAGTGGCTATGCCACACGCATCTAGAGAGCTTCTGGCTGCCTAGGTACACCTTTTACCATTCCTAGCATGTCAAGGAACCAAGCTCGTAGCAATATAACACTTATATACTGGATAGTCAAGTATTATACTTGAATTAAACCCTCAACCGCAACACCTCCCAAATACTTGGCAGGGTGTCTTCC
>CAXUAR010000021.1:0-8757 GCA_964249155.1 uncultured bacterium
AGCCGAGCTCGAACGTCACGTTGCAACGGTCAGCGATCTCTCCGGAGGCATCGACCGCTTCAGGAATATCTTTGAACCATTCGCGCATTTTCTTCTCGTTCGCGAATGAGAAATCTTCTTGCTCGTTCTGACCGCTTGACCCGTATTTGATACGGCGCATCACTTCGACCGCTTCGCGGTCGTCCGGCTTCAAGTAGTACACGTCGTGCTGCGCCACAACCGGCACGCCCGCTTTCCTCCCAAGCTCGATAATCTGCTTCATGCGCGCTTCGTGCCCAGCGACGTTTGGATGATGCGAAATCTCGAGGAACAGGTTTCCTTCTCCCATAATCGTTTGGTATTCCTCAAGCGCTGCTGCAGCGCCGTTCGGGTCTCCTGCAAGCAAAAGTCTGGCAACGTCTCCTGCAAACGACGGTACGATGGCGATAATTCCTTCTCGGTGCTTCCGCAGCAAATCACGATCAATGCGTGGCTTATCAAAAAAACCTTCGATATGCGACGCACTCACAAGCTTGAGCAAATTCTGATATCCCGTATTGTTTTCTGCGAGAAGCACGAGGCGTGTGCGCTTCGCGTCCTGCATCGGGTCTTTATCAAAGCGCGTACGCGGTGCGACATACGTGTCTACGCCGATGATGGCCTTGATACCTTTTTTCTCTGCAGCTTTGTAGAACTCAATAGCACCGTGAATGTTGCCGGCATCCGTAAGCGCAAGAGCATTCATATCGGCGTCTGCCGCAGCTTTTACCAGCGCCGGAACCTTCGGAATGGCTTCAAGGAAGCTGTAGTGGCTGTGCACGTGAAGGTGGATGAAGCGTCCCATACGTACAGAATACCAGAATTGGCATCCGACTCGTATTCTCTCAAAGTCCTTGGCACATTGGTAGTATAGAGGGAATGACTATGATAGTAGGAATTGACGAAGCAGGGCGGGGCCCGCTTGCGGGCCCCGTGGCCGTGGGGCTTGTTCGCGCTCCCGCAGACTTTGATTTTCTCGAGACATTTCCTGGACTCAACGATTCGAAGAAGATGACTGAGAAGAATCGTGAACGAATCTTTGAGCTACTTCAAGAGCGTGTTGCTGGAGGCGATATTTCATATCTCGTTGCCATGCCGACAGCACAACAAATCGATACATACGGTATCGCCGTCGTCATTCGTTCGGCCATAGAAAAAGGACTTTCAAAATTAGTAACAAAAGGTGATTCCCAGAAGGTATGGCTCGACGGTTCGCTCACGGCACCGGCGCACTATGAACAAGAAACGGTCATCGGTGGCGATGCACTCATCCCTGCCATCATGCTCGCTTCGGTCGCTGCAAAAGTAACGCGCGACCGTCTCATGGTCGATCTCGCACAGCAGCACCCAGAGTATGGGTTCGAACGCCATAAAGGGTACGGAACAAAAGCTCACTACATGGCGCTCCGAGAACACGGGCTCTGTGCTATCCATCGCGCAACGTTTATTCACCTTGACCGTCTTCATATACAGGAGTACACCTAATAGGTGCAATCAAAATACTAGGGAGAGCATAGCGTGCCTGTAAAAAAACGTACATTACCTTCAGATTCAATTGCTTCGCCTTCTGTAGAATGTTTTTCAAGACAACCTGCCGACGAGGGTCAGACACAATTCTTTTTCTGTATGGTGCGAGCACTGTATCTTCCTTCTCGGGAATCGTTCATTTCTATTTCTGACTGCCAAGCGTGCCCCGGTGCGCTAATTCTGCAGGATGACCTGTGGGAAGGAAAACAGCACATAGAGGCCGCCTAAAGCACAACCGTCGAGCCAAAATTTGGTTAGACGGTTTTCTATATAAAAAGCTGGCAGAAGAAATACATCTTCATGCCAGCTGGGCTTAAGGACGAATCCCGAAGCGGTTTGTACGTAGCAGGGTCCGGCTAGTGCGGGTCGAGAGCGGACTGCCGCTCAGGTAGAATCGAAAGCCTTGAACATGAACGAATTCGGCGGCGGTTTCCATAGCCAGATGGGCATGGTAGTCCCCTTACTACTGTGCTTTTCAGAAGTGCCGAACCTGCCGCATGTGGATGTGTGTCTCCTGCGGCAGTAGTAGCAGTATATACCGCGATTCCGGTGAAATGGCCACAAGATCCTGAGGATAATTTTAATCTCAAGGCCCAGCCTTCCGTTTCCGAAGGCCCTGTGATACTCTAGTCCCTATGTCAGTACGAATGCGTCACACCAGTTCCCATACTAAGAATCGCCGCAGCCACCACGCGCTTACGGCAGCCTCTATCGTTACCGATAAAGAAAGCGGCGCACTTCGCCTCCCACACCGCCTCGACGAGACGACTGGCATGTACCGTGGCAAACAAATCATTCCTAAAAAGGACATGGCTGCTAAGGCAGAGAAGGCAAAGGTTAAAGCTCAACACAAAAAGGAGCATATCCATGAGCACGCGGAAGGCTACAAGGAGCCAATCGTAAGCGCGAAGGAAGACTCCGATAAAGCGGCAAAGACCGGTCTCATGGGCCGCATGACGCTCGGAAAGGCGAAGTCTCGCTCTGGTTTTGGCGGCGGCGCTTAGCGTCTCATAAAATTACTCCATCTGCTTCGTTGCAGGGAAAGAAATTTTTCATCGTCCGTATAACTAACGGGCTCTTGTGTTATACACACGTACCATTGGTTGCACCTGAGACGCTTTTACTGCTACTGTAGTGGTACCGCTCTTTTATATGGCCAATCGCCACCTCGCCCGTTCTGTCGTCCTGCAAACGCTCTTTGAGTGGGATACTTCAGCCGCAGAAGAGTCAGCCGTTCCTGACATGCTTGAGCGTAACATCGCTGAGTTCGGAGGTGAGGATACGGACAAGGTTTTTATGGAAGCACTCATTACGGGCGTGCTCGCAAAGCGCACCGACCTCGACCTCGTTATAACCAAAGCCGCCCCCGATTGGCCGCTTGATAGGATTGCACCAGTTGATAGGAACATTCTGCGCATTGGGCTTTTTGAATTGTTGTTCGCAGACCGCTCGCAAGTTCCCGCAAAAGTCGCCATTAACGAAGCTATTGAGCTCGCAAAGATTTTTGGTGGAGATTCGAGCGGGCGTTTCATAAACGGCGTGCTTGGCGCGGTGTACAAAGAAATGGGCGAGCCCGGAAAAGATGAGACGGGGAAGAGGGATAAGAAGATACGGCGCGAAGACCTCCCACTCCAGCAACTTGGAGGAGCAGTTGTATATGCCGAACACTTAGGCCAGTACTATCTTGCACTTGTACATGATGTCTTTGGTCACTGGACTCTTTCAAAGGGAAAGATAGGGGACGCGCCTGAAATCGCAAACGAAACAGTTGAGGAAGGAACTACCCGTGAACTCAGGGAAGAAATAGGACTTAATATTAGTATTGAAGAGAAGATAGGAGAGAACGAATATATTGCTTCGCATCCTGACATTGGAAAATTGAGAAAGCATGTAACGTACTTTCTCGCTCGTTCAGAATTTGAACCGCTCCATCTTCAAGAAGGAAAGGGTGGGCTCGACGACGCGAAGTGGTTCCGCCTCCCCGACATTCTCGACCTTAATTTCTATGACGATATGCTGCCGATTGTGACCAGTGCCGTTCAGAAGCTCCTTGATAAAGCGCGATCGAAGGAAACGCCTCAAACCGAAGCGCGCTTTTAGCGCACGGCACAAGCAGTTGCAATGTAGCCCGCTTCGTTGCACTCTGACCGTATGAGCTTCCAAACCCACGCACAAACCCTCGGGCTATCCTTTAAGAACCCAGCGCTTCTGGAAGAAGCGCTGACGCACCGTTCCTATTTGAACGAAAATAAAAGCTCAAAGGCCCACAATGAACGCTTGGAGTTTTTAGGCGATGCCGTGCTCGAGCTTGCTGTTACGCATTTCCTCTATTTTAAATATCCGAATAAGCCGGAAGGAGAACTCACGGCATTTCGTTCTGCGCTCGTGAATACGTACTCGCTCGCGGATACCGCCGAAACGATCGGACTCAACGGCATGCTGCTTCTTTCAAAAGGCGAGTCGAAAGACACGGGACGCGCGCGCCAGATAATTCTTGCTAATGCCTTTGAAGCGCTCCTTGGAGCAGTGTATCTCGACCAAGGGTACGATGTTGCTGAAGGATTTCTCGCAAAGCACCTCTATGCAAAGATTGATGCCGTTGTGCAAGAGCGCTCGTGGCAGGACGCCAAGAGCAAATTCCAGGAACTCGCGCAGGAAAAGAAGGGAACAACACCGAGCTACAAGACTATGAAGGAAGCCGGTCCCGACCATGATAAGCGTTTTACTGTAGGCGTGTATATCGGTGAGAAACAAATTGCAATTGGTGAGGGGCTCAGTAAGCAAGAAGCAGAGCAATCAGCGGCGCACGCGGCAATTGACAAGACTGGCTGGTAGGAACATTCTGGCGGGTAGACGAAAGCTAAACAGCTGCGTCAGTATTTCTAGGAGAGGTTCGATGATCTATAGAATAGTAAGCTTCACGCTCGGTTTAGCCACACTATTGTTCCTTATATTCTCGCTTATGCTAACTCTGCTTGCTCTGGGTGCTGGGTTGCACATAGGAGCACTCCATACTTGGCAGGGTTTCTTAACCCGCGCAGGGTATTGCGTGGGCATAGCAACAGGGACGTTTACACTGTATATAGTGCTCAACGTATGGGTCTTTCCTGAAAGGAACGATCCGCCCCATATGCGTTCCAACCAACATCCACGGCATTTCTGAAGTCCTATACCGCTACTATTATCACTCTTTTCGCGAAGAGTGATTTTTCTGTACGGTATACTAGTAGCAAATGTTGAAGCGGCTTGAGATAGCAGGATTTAAATCATTCGGGCGCAAGACGGTGCTTGATTTTTCGTCTGCGACGACGGCGGTCGTGGGTCCTAACGGCTCCGGTAAGTCAAACATTGCTGAAGCGTTTCGCTTCGCACTTGGGGAGCAGTCCATGAAGTCTATGCGCGGCAAGCGCAGCGAAGATTTGATATTCAGCGGCTCGCACTCAAGCGCACGTGCCAACCGCGCAGCGGTTACCATTGTCTTTGATAATCAGCCACGTCAGCGTCACGCGAGCTCCGCCCATCATGCTGGCGCAGCCAGCCGCACCTTCCCGACGCTCGACTTTGATGAAGTCTCTATTGAGCGCGCGGTATTCCGGGACGGCACGAGCGAGTATCTCGTAAACGGTGCAAAAGTCCGCTTGCGCGATGTGCAGGAGCTTCTTGCCTCCGCCAACATCGGCGAGACGGGCCACCACATCATTTCCCAGGGAGAAGCTGACAGAATCCTTCTTGCGCATCCTCGCGAGCGCCGTGCGATGCTTGAGGACGCGCTTGGTCTGAAAGCCTTTGAATATAAGAAACTCGAGGCTCAGCGCAAGCTCGAGAAAACCGATGCAAACATGCGCGAAGTGGAAAGCGTGCGGCGCGAAGTCGCACCACATATCCGCTTTCTGAAAAAGCAGGTCGAACGCCTCGAACGCGCCGCACGTCTGGTGCATGACCTTACGCTTGCCTGCCAGACGTATTTCGCCATCGAAGAACTGTATCTCTCGACTGAGCGCGAGCATGCAACCAAAGAGCGCGCGCAGGCAAGCGAACACTTAGCAACTGCAAGTGCACAGCTTACGGCCTTTGATGAGCGCAACACGAACGACGTAGAGGGCATGAAGCACGCTGAGCGCATCCGTGTGACGGAACGTGAGCTCGACAGGGTGATGCAGGAACGCTCGAAGCTTTCGCGTGAGATTGGTCGCGTAGAGGGAGCGCTTGAGAGCGCCAAAAAGCGCAGTGTTGCCGTAGCACACGATCCATATGTAAAGATTCCACGGGAGGACTTGCAAACACTGCGTGCCGAAGTCGATTCGCATGTAGCGACTACCACCGAAGCAGGCGACGATGCAACGCCGCAAGCACTTAGAGCAGCGCTCGCTTCGCTCCAGACAATCGTCCGTGCTTTCTTTGAACGCTTTGGTGCGCCGACCGACGATTATCTCGCTGATGAAGAGAATCTGGTGCATACCCTTGAGAATGAACGAGATAGTGTGCTCAAAAAAGATGTAGAACTTGCGCGATTAGTTGATGAACATCGCAAAGCTCTCATGCGCGCCCGCGAAGCGTCGATGGCATATGATGAGACCGGTCGCGAAGAGCGCCACCGTGTGCTCGAGCTCGCAGAAGCGAAAGCCAAGTTCGAATCAGCAATTGTGCGGCTCGACGGCAGGCTCCGCGAACTTTCAAGTATGAGTGAGGAAATGGAGCGCGAGCGCGCCGAGGCGCTCGCGCTCGCAGGATCCGCTGCGCTCTCGTATGCGCCGCTCCGCACTCTGCCAAACGAAGACCGCCGTATGCAAGAAGATCGCAAACGAGGCGTTGAGCGCCTCAAGATTCGCGTTGAAGAAGCAGGTGGCGGAGGCGATGATGTTAAAAAAGAGTATGACGACGCCGTCGCGCGCGAGACCTTCCTGTCCCGTGAACTCGATGATCTCGCCAAATCGTCCGCAGGCCTGCGCGAGCTTATCAGCGATCTCGACACAGAACTTACGACAACCTTTACCGAAGGCCTTACGCAGGTGAACGCGTCCTTTGGAGAATTCTTCGCACTTATGTTTGGTGGCGGGGGTGCGAAGCTCGTGCTTGAAGAGCTGTCTATGGGCGGCCGCGGAACTTCTTCGGATGACGACGATACGGAATACGATCGTATGGTAGGGGATACGGACGATGCGCCTGTCGCTAAGCAGAGTAAGGCGGGCATAGAGATATCCGTACACCTCCCCAAGAAGCGCGTACAGGCCCTTATGCAGCTTTCAGGAGGCGAGCGTGCGCTTACCTCTATTGCTCTTATCTTTGCCATGAGCCAGGTGAATCCGCCTCCATTCCTCATCCTCGACGAGACCGATGCTGCGCTCGACGAGGCTAACTCTCGCCGCTATGGCGACATGATCGAAGAGCTCGCGAAAAAGTCGCAGCTCATCGTGATCTCTCACAACCGCGAGACCATGAGTCGCGCTGGCATCCTGTACGGTGTTACCATGGGTAGCGACGGTATCAGCAAGCTCCTTTCTATAAAGTTCGACGAGGCGGTTGCAGTGGCTAAGTAAGGCATGGCTCCGTAGAACAGCAAAGTACTAACAAATAAGCGCCCCTGTAAGGGGCGCTTATTTGTGCATGCAATGTCTTAAAACCATTCGTTACTCGTCACCTGAACCTGCTGCGTCGGCACGTTCCTTTGCTTCATCTGCTTCTCGTTGTGCGTCAGCGGCTTCGCGTAGTCGAGCCTCTTCTTCTTCCTGAGCTCGGATCACTTCTTCGCGTTCAGTCGCAACGGTATCTGCTTGAGCTTCTAGATCGTCTGCTTCAGCCATAGGTTATAGTGGTTAACGAATAACTATAGATGACTATAGACCTATTACTATGAATACTGCATGAAGCAGTATAGAGAATGTGTTACTTAATGACGAGCCCGAAGTCAAGCTCTTTCTCTGCAACGCGCGCTGCGAGAAGCTTTACGCGAACGGAGTCTCCAAGCGCGTACTGAACTTTTGTGCGTTCACCGATGAGGCGATAGCGCTTCTGGTCGTACGTGAAGTAATCGTTGCCGATATTGCGCATAGCAACCATGCCTTCAGCGCGGGTTTCTTTAAGTTCAACGTACATACCGCGGTCGGTAACACCGGAGATAACCGCATCGAATTCTTCTCCCACCCGCGTCTCGAGGTATTCCACCTGCTTCATCTTTATCGAATCACGCTCAGCTTCTGCGGCAGAAACTTCGCGTTCGCTCGAGTGAAGGGCGAGCGCATCGAATTCTTGCATCTCAGCTTTCGTAAGCGGCTCGCGGTCAGCGAAGTGCTTTACCATGCGGTGTATGAGGAGGTCAGGATAGCGACGGATAGGAGAGGTAAAGTGCGTATAGAATTCAAAGGCAAGCCCGAAGTGACCGATGTTTTTGGTTGTGTAAATAGCTTTCGACATTGAGCGAAGCGCCGCAACCTTTATCAAATACTCTTCAGGTTTTCCGACGACCTGAGACAGAAGAAGATTGATGTCTTTGCCGGTTACATGTCCGCCTGATTCGTTCAACGTGTAGCCGAGGACCTTGAGGAACGCTGCAAGGTTCATAATACGGTCGGCGTCTGGCACGTCGTGGATACGATAGATGGGTGTCTCCTTGAGGCCTGCTTTCTTTGCTTGTTGGGTGAGGTACTCAGCGACCTCTTCGTTTGCGAGAAGCATGAAGTCTTCGATGAGAAGGTTCGTTGCTTTGCGTTCTTTGAGGTGCACGGCGATAGGCTTGCCCTCGGCGTTGAGCTCGATTTTCACTTCAGGGGTATCAAAGGCAATTGCACCTTTGGCGACACGACGTGCGCGTATGAGATTTGCAAGTGTCTCGAGCGCGGTAAGTTCCTCCAAGTATTCACCCGACTTATTGTCGAGAACTTCTTGCGCATTTTCATAGGTAAAGCGCTTGTCGGAGTGAATGACCGTCTCGCCAAACCAACGATTCACGATGCCAGCCTGGTGATCAAGTTCAAATACCGCAGAGACGGCGAGACGGTCCTCATTTGGATTGAGTGAACAGAGGCCATTTGAAAGAATCTCTGGAAGCATGGGGATAGTGCGGTCCACGAGGTATACCGACGTTGCCCGATTGCGCGCTTCATCGTCGATGCTCGTGCCAGGACGTACGTAGAACGATACATCGGCAATGTGGACACCCACTTCGGTATTGCCGTTTTCAAGCTTTCGCACTGAAAGCGCGTCGTCGAAGTCCTT
>CAXUAR010000021.1:8851-9156 GCA_964249155.1 uncultured bacterium
GAGTGAAGGGCGAGCGCACGCATTTCGGTCTCATGCACACCTGCTGGTCCGATTATTTCTTCAAGCACAGCTTGCGGAAAGTTCTGATCTTCGTTCCAGCCAGTAAAACGCACAAGTACTTTCTGGCCAGTCGGAAGCGACTCGCCATGCACGAGAAATGGCGTATACATCTTTTTCCAGTCAGGAATAAGGTAGGTGTCAGCGGGATTCTGATTGATCTCTTTACCTGAAACCAGCAATCCAACAAAGGTCGTGCGAGAGCGAGTAACGATGCTTTCAACCTTACCAATTTCACGAGGCTGGCC
>CAXUAR010000021.1:9200-9744 GCA_964249155.1 uncultured bacterium
GTGCGCTGATCGGGTTCTTTGCCTGTAATAGAAACCTTTACGATGTCGCCCGGGAAGGCGCCGCGGAGGTTTCTATCAGGAATGAAAAGATCGTCTTTCTCAGGATCGTAGGAGAAAAACCCCTTGCCGGTGCGAGTAATGGTGATGGGACCTTCAAAGGTCGGAGAGTCGAGAGATGTCATACCAAGACTGTACCAGATTCCGACCAAATGCTATATCTATGAGGTGCTGCTCCCTTCCTGGTAGCGCATTTTTGAAGCCAAGTCTGAGGTTTTCCTAGAGACCGAAGAAACTCCCTTCAAAACAACTTTCGGGGCGGTCCATATATGGACCGCCCTTCTTTGCTACTTCCTACCTAAGCGCTATAGGTTGAGAACCTATGGAGAAGCACCCGCTCCACCTCAAGACTCCCGAACTTCAGAAATCTCGTGAAGTTAGAAAAGCTGTTGAGAAGAAAGAGCGTCTTAACGGGAGAAAATACCAAACAATCCAAACGAACGCATTGGGGTGTGTGTGGATCGCCTGGAATATATCTTTCTCACTT
>CAXUAR010000021.1:9754-11052 GCA_964249155.1 uncultured bacterium
GGGTGTGTGTAGATCTCCTTGAAAAAATAATAATAAAAAAAAAAATCAAGCGCGAAAGCATCAGGTGTCGATTTCCTCGGCTGGATTCATTTCTCGCACCATCGAGTGCTTAGGACATCGACCAAGAAAAGAATATTTCGAAATCTTTCTGAGACCAAAAAGCCGGAGAGTGTTACGTCATATATGGGACTTAATGTCCCATGGAAATACGCACAAGCTTCAATCAGTCGTTAGAGCTGATTTTGCAAGGGCGAGTAATTTGACCACGTCACTCCTGTCTGGTACGATTGCCCACATTATGTTGATGATCCGTTTTCAGCGCATCGGACGCCGCAATGACGCGGCTTTTCGCATGGCAGTACTAGAAAAAGCGTCTGGCCCAAAGGCAGGTAAGTATGTCGACCTCGTCGGTACCTACAACCCAAAGACCAAGGCTATGACCGTGAAAGAAGAGGCTATTAAGGGTTGGGTTGCGAAGGGTGCACAGGTTTCTCCTTCACTCATGAACCTTCTTATCAAGAACAATGTTCTCGAAGGAAAGAAGGTAGCTGTTATCTCAAAGACCAACCTTGAGAAGAACATTGCAAAGAAGAAGGCTGAAGACGAGGCTGCTGAGGCAAAGCTCGCTGCTGAACAGGCTAAGGAAGCTGAAGCTAAGGCCGCTGCTGATGCAAAGGCTGCAGAAGAAGCTGCGGCTGCTGCGGAGACTCCCGTTGAAGCTCCTGTAGCTGAGGTTGAGACTCCTGTCGAAACACCAGCAGTTGAAGAAGCTTCTACTGAAGCTCCCGCAGAAGACGTAGCTCCAGAAGCTGCTCCTGAGGAAGAGGTTGTTGCGTAAGCAACGCACTCCGTTTCGAAAGCGCCACTGCGCTTTGTTCTCTCAACTATTACTCCGCATACCACTTACTCTGAAACGATATGGACCAAGACCACGCATTTCTCGAATACACTGTTAAGGCTCTCGTTGATAACGCTGACGCGGTAGTTATTAATCGTTCTGTCGATGAGATGGGAGTACTCCTCACCCTTACGGTTGCTTCTGAAGATATGGGAAAGATCATCGGTCGCGATGGCAATATTGCTAAGGCTATCCGCACGCTCCTACGCGTCGTCGGTATGAAGCACAACGCACGCGTCAACTTGAAGATCAATGAGCCTGCTGGCGGCAAGCGCGAGCAGGGCGACCGTCCGCTCGACGAGGTTCTGGGCGAGATTTCGTAAATCCAAAAAGAGTAAGTAACCAGGGAACCGCATAATTTTCTGCTGAAAATTTGCTCTGGCTCGGCTACCCGCCTGCG
>CAXUAR010000022.1:0-10373 GCA_964249155.1 uncultured bacterium
GGTATCAGCATTCGCGAGGCCATACCTACTATCCTTCCCAGCAGAGATCGCGACCATGCTCGGGTGTACGGCTGCTAGCCATGCGTCATCGGTCGAGTACTTAGATCCGTGGTGGCCTGCTTTGAGCACGGTGCTTGGCAAGTTGCTGTCGCTCGCGTCAAGCGCCACCAGATAATCTTCTTCCGTCGAAGGCAGGTCGCCGGTAAGCATGAAGGACGTAGCGCCATATACCACGTGCATAACAATCGATCCGTCGTTGGTGGATTTCTGTGTGGATTCGTCGCGGTCCGGGAAGAGCACGTCTGCGTACACCCCACCGCCAAGATGAATGCGCATACCGCGACGAGCGATAAATGCATGCACGCCGGACTCTGTTGCAACGGCGTGCTCAAGGGCGAGAGTTGGTGCCGTATCGTTCGGGATCCCTGGGCTCATGAAATACGAAACGCGATACCGAGCGAAGACGTCCGAAAGCCCTGAGATGTGATCCTTATCGGGGTGCGTCTCGACTACCATGTCGATAGAGCGGTCAAAGAAACCGAGCTCTTTGGGTAATTGCCTGAGCACGGAGTGGTCCGGCCCACCGTCCACCAGCATGTCGATACCCGTGGGGCCTTGTATAAGAATGGAGTCACCCTGGCCAATAGTGAGTACTGACACACGCAAGCGCGGAGGAGACGTATAGAAGTAGGTGAACCAAACGTAGACATTCAGCCCAAGGAGTAGGACGAATGCGGCGTGCTTAAGAGTAAGACGTGGAAAAGAGACTCGCATACTGTTCATGAGCATATCATCTGGATACGAGCTATACTGTCTACATAGTAATTGATAGCACTATTCTTATGACTTATTCCGTACGCACGTTCGAGCTTCCTGAACTCAAGAGACTCTCGGGAGACCAGGTTGCCGTGCACCTCGCGCTCTATGAGGGGTACGTAAAACACAGCAATCTCATTATGGAGAAAATCGAGAAGCTTCACGCTGAAGACGCTGAGGCAAATGTCTTTGTGATTAACGAACTTCGTCGTCGCTTTGGCTTCGAGTTCGACGGCATGCGCATGCACGAATACTATTTTGAGCAATTTGAAGGTGGTCCGACCCCTGCCGACACTACAGCCCCTATTGCAGACGCAGTTGCAGAAAAGTATGGCAGTTGGGACAAATTTGTTGCACACATTAAAGAAGTTGCTGGGACGCGCGGCATTGGGTGGGTCGTGGTGTACTTTGATCCCAAAGGTCGCACGCTCCACACAGCGTGGGTGGATGATCATCAGCTCGGACAGCTTTCCGGTCTTCCTATCCTGCTCGCGCTCGACCTGTGGGAGCACGCATTCATGGTTGACTATAAGCCGGCTGAGAAGAATACCTATGTAGATGCCTTCCTTGAGAATCTCAACTGGGACGTCGTCGAGCGCAGATTTATTTCTGAGGCAGTATAGAGAACTCATACATTTTGTTTAACCACCCCGATGCCTTGCGGCATCGGGGTGGTTCGCTTTAGATACAGGACAAGCCATATAAGAAAGGCGTACGAGACAATAACGCACCAGAACGGAAACACAGGCAGAATAAAATTCGCAAATGGTAGGCTCGCTGAGAATATCGCGACGTGGATTATGTACGTAAGTAGTATGTAAGCAGGAAATCCCGCAACTATCGGCAGTATAGAACCGATGAATCCAAGAGGAATCGCGAGCAGTGCGGCAGCTGTACTAAGACCCATTGCCGCAGGGATAATCGGCATCACAATTACGTTTGCAGCCACAGCAACGAGCGACAGATTTCCAGTCTGCCAGAGCAGGAGCGGGAGCACGCCTAGCTGTGCAGCGAGCGTGGTGGCTAACATCTCGCAAAATATATCGTTCTTGATGAATCGTATACGTTCTACGATGAGCGGTGTGCCTATAATAAGTCCTAAGGTAGCGAGAAACGAAAATTGAAGGCCTGGATCAAATACCAAAAGAAGCGGGTTCCAGAATATGAGTATGAAAAGAGAGATGGTAAGTATGCGAAGTACCTGATACTGCTTTCCGGTAGCCCGGGCATAAAGGGCAAAGAGTGCCATAATGCCAGCGCGAAGCGCTGAAGATCCTGCGCCTGCAGCAAGTACGAAGCAAATGATAGTAAGCGCAGCAATACTAGAGGCTGTGCGTTTCGTGAGGAATGAAAACGCATGCACGATATACTCAGCAACGATCATGACGTTATAGCCTGAAAGCACGATTATTTGAAGCATGCCTGCAACGGTGAATGCATCAATCAGCTCTGTTCCGAGTCCCTGCTTTCCGCCTGCGATGAGTCCTATGGCAAGCGCGCTCTCCGGCTCAGGGAGCATAGTATCGACGGCCTTCATGAAATACTCTTTCCCATATTCAAGTACGCGCATAAATCGCAGTATAAGACTCGGACTTCTGCCATCTGTTCTTATATGCGCTGGCTGCACGACCGCAAAGACTCCGTCTTTGCGCAGAAACTCATCATACGCAAACATACGCCCGCCATCTGATTCAAAGGGCTTGGGTAGCATAAGCTTTCCTGAAACCGTTACCTTATCGCCGACATGCACTTCAGGGTAGAGCGGCGCAGCGGCGATTATGCGTGTAGAAGATCCGTCTTGAACAATCCGTATCGTGAGCCTATCGCTAGACTCGCGTATGTCCGGCATCATAACGATGACACCCTTGAGCTGAATCTTTGTATTGATGAGCGGCTTAAATGTCTGTGGCAAGATGGATGGCGCAAGCTGCGTTCGCGCCATACCAAACACAAAGGCAAAAATACCTATAGCAATAGCGACGTGGACTTCTGTGCGATTGCGAATTGCGAGCGTGCAAAGACCTAAGCACAGTATCAATACCAATCCTGTAAACGTCCACGAACTATCCCTTAACGACGCTACGACAACGCCAAGCAGAAATGCACTTACGAAAAGATAGAGGCCAATGCTTCGCATTGGCCTCTATCTTAAAATGTTCTTCCTCAAATTCTCTTTGAGGAAAAATAAACAAATTCTGAATTTTCTATACTCCTCGGTCCATTGCCTCGTTCGCAAGCGCATCGGCATCCTTATTAAATTCTCGTCGTACATGCTCGAAGGAAACGTGTGGGAAAGTTCGTGCAAGAATATTCTTAACTTCAAAAAATCGCGGTGCAAGGTTTGGATGTTTAACCTTATAGGCACCTTTCAGTTGTTCTATAATAAGCTTGCTGTCAAGGCGTATACGCAGCTCGGAATGCTTGAAATGCTCCTCCGGGAATTCATCCCGGAGTGCCTTGAGCCCTCGTAGGAGCGCTTCATACTCGGCAACATTATTTGTCGTAATGCCGATATAATCAGAGACCTCGACGATGCGCTTGCCGATATCGTCAAAGACAACGGAACCCGATCCTGCGGGACCAGGATTCCCTCGCGCCCCACCATCAGCATAGAGAGTGTAGTTCATTTTGCTAGTATATGATAAAAGAAGTCTTTCTACCCTAGACCGAAAGCGCGATGATACGCAGTCGCACCGGCTGACCGCGCGAGAACTGATCGCGTTCAAGATTCGCGAGAAGGCTTATCGTCGAATTTGACTGAAGTTGCTTTGGCAGGTCACCGAGCTCGCGTTTCGCATAAAAGGAAATCGCCTCAAGAGCGTTCTGATCAAAGCCGTCATCGCGCACGAGAGAAAGACGAAGATGCTCTTGAGCTTTTCCAAACCAAGAAATCTTTTCAAGATGGATGTCTTTGAGCAAAAATGCTGGCTTACGATTTTCCATGCCAAAGGGCGCGAATCGTTCGGTTCGCGCCAGCTGCACATGCAAATTGTCGCTCGGAAGGATCTCGCTATCAGCGTACAGTGCAGGGTCTGCAGACGTTGTTTCGGGAAGCTCCGCCAACGCTTTGCATAGCTGCTCCTCAAGAAAAAAGACCTGATCATCCTTTACGGTGAAACCTCCTGAGGCAGAATGACCACCAAATTCTTCAAAAACGTCACTGGCTTGCTCCATAAGTGCGACGAGTGAAATATCTTTTCCTCCTGCGCGACACGACCCCTTAGCTGTTGTACCGCCTTCCCTTCCCCACAAAAAGACGGGCCGGCCGTATTCTTCGGCGACAGAATTCGCGACGAGACCCAAAAGCCCTGGCCGCCAGTCAGGATCACCCATGGCGATAACGCTAGGAAGCTCGGCGTGCAGCTTCCGTTCTTCAAGTCGTTCATGCACGGCACGAGTTACGCTAGCTCCTGTTGCGCGGCGTGATCGGTTCACGCTCTCAAGCAACTTCGCAAGCTCATCGGCACGCACTTCGTCTTCGGTCGTAAATAGTTCAAAGGCGTCACGAGGATTACCCATGCGGCTCGTTGCGTTCACGCGCGGAGCGATCATGAAACCAACATCGTCCTCCGTTATGCTTCGTTGATTCACTCGTGCAACTTTGCACAGCTTCTGAAAGCCGATACGCGGACTCTTGCGCATGACGAGAAGACCATACTTTGCAATAACACGGTTCTCTCCGGTGAGCGGCACCATGTCGGCAATAGTTGAAAGTCCGGCCATATCAAGGAGCCACTTTTCCCATCCTGGCGCAATATTCTCGCGTCCTTTAAAGCCGACGTTTAGAATTGCGCACGACAACTTCCACGCAAGGCCTCCGCCACAGAAGTCTCGATACGCGTTCGTCTCGCCATCTTGCTTCGGGTCAACGATGGCGAATGCAGGAGGCAGAATTTCTTGCGGAAGATGATGGTCAGTAATGATGACGTCGATACCGAGTGAGTTTGCGTATGCCACTTGCTCCACGTCCGTGATACCTGAGTCGACCGTAATAACGAGCGTTGTACCTTCGTCAGCGAGTTTCTTGATCCCGTCGACGTTCAGCCCATACCCTTCGAGGTGCCGGTGAGGGATGTAATTATTAAAATTTGCTTTAGCTTTCTTGAAAAAATCATGAAGTACCACGCCGCCTGGAATGCCGTCGCAGTCGTAGTCACTCCACACGGTAATACGTTCCCGCTCGTCGATTGCCTTGGCAACGCGACGAGCAGACTTCTCCATATTAAGGATAGTAAACGGGTCGCCGATGTGATCGTCATACGACGGAGAAAGAAACGCCTCGGCATCTTTGGACGAAGTGATGCCCCGCCGTGCTAAGAGCGCGGCGGTATAATCGTCGTACTCTTTCAGAGCTTCGCGCACCGTTTCGTTTATAGGATCGTATAGGGAAAACATAGTTCGTAATGGTAGTATACCGAAAAGACTAATCCTTCGCTTATATGGAAAAGACGGTATTTCAGAAAATAATGGATCGTGAGCTCCCTGCGGAGATCGTGTATGAAGATGATGACACCTGTGCGTTTCTTAGTATCGCGCCCACTACTCCAGGCCATACCCTCGTAGTCCCAAAGAAGCCTTTTGTAAATATTTTTGATATCGATGACGAAACAGTGTCTGCTGTGATGCGCACCGTCCGAAAGATTGCGCCCGCTGTCCGCGATGCCGTCGGAGCTTCAGCGGTCCATATAAATTCAAATCATGGCGCGGAAGCCGGCCAGGTCGTCTTTCACCTCCACTTCCATATTATTCCTCGCCATTCACATACGGAATTCGAATTCTGGCCTCACGGAGACTACCAAGGCGACGCGGCCCAGGAAGTCGCAGAAAAGATACGTTCAAAGCTTACCTAGCGTGAAGCCTACATAGTACTCTGAGACTGATACGCATTCAGTCCACTTTTATCTCTGAGCTTGTGTGCGTTACCGTGTGATAGCATTCCAATACATGAAGCATGTATTGAATCGTTATCTGGAGCTTCCTGTAAGCGCCGCATCATACGCTTCTTAGTTAAGGTACGAATGACTCGATGATCAGGAAAGTGCACCCCGCCGAGGAAATCGATGCTCAACGCATAGGTTTTAATCGATACTCTGTGGGGTGAAGTGCGAGGTTGAGATCATCTTTTAGAAACTCCGAGATACGCGGAATGAGCGACATAAGCCACCCACGATCGCTCGAAAGAATCACGAAATCTTCCGCGTATCGAATATAGGACTCGGCTTTGAGCTGTGCTTTGCAAACTGATCGAACTCATTCATGTATTATTTACAAGAAACTGGCTTATCAGTAAAACAACTACGCTGAGAGTCATAGTAATGATTCTCATCCTCCTTAATGATTAAGAAGTGCCATATGTTAGTGGCCTTATGCATATCTGCGTATGTCCCATTCAATACGTACATACAGCACTAAAATCAGATATTGACGGAAAGTCATACCAAAAGTATTATATTGGTATGCAAACTACCATCACCATAAAGACCGACAAGAAGCTACGCGACGACGCGAAGAAAATGGCCAAGGAGCTAGGTATTCCCCTTACGACCGTTATCAATGCAAACTTGCGGGAATTTGTGCGTAATGGGCACTTTGAAGTTTCTCTCATACCGCGACCGGAAAAAGTAGCGAAGTGGGACGCTGCCATGGCTGATATGGAGGCACATCCAGAGAATTACAAGAGTTATACGAATGTGGAATACATGTTGGCAGATATACTAACTATGCGAAAGCCTACAAAGAAATCTCGTTCCTATGCTCCTAATTCCCTCTAAGCCATTCCAGAAAAGTGTTCGCCGTCTAACGCCATCAGCCATTAATGCCATTAACGAACGCCTTAATCTTTTTGCTAAGGATCCGTTCCACCCCATTCTGCATAATCATCCACTTTCGGGAAAGTATAAAGGCTACCGAAGCATAAATATTACCGGTGACTATCAACTTATATTCGTTCAGCTTAATAAGGAAACTGTTCGGCTTTTGGATGTGGACACACATCACAATCTATACAGCACCTAATGATTGAGTGCCTGAATTCCGGGTAGCGTACCCTTCGCGAGAAAGGCGAGCATAGCGCCACCGCCCGTTGAAATGAACGAGAAGCGATGAGAAAGATTTAGTTCTTCGACGACAGCGACCGTATCACCGCCGCCAAGTATCGAGTATGCGCTTGAAGCAGCAACTGCTTTTGCCAGTCCTTCCGTTGCATCCGTGAATCCTTTTTCATACAAGCCCAGCGGACCGTTCCAAAGAATAGTCTTTGCCTTTGATGCAAGTACGGTGAGCGCCTCTATGGTCTTCGGTCCGTCATCATAGACAGCCGAACCAGCAGGCACAGAATCAAGACCAGCACTCATGCCCTGCGCATGATCGCCTCCGGCAGGCGCGATCACTTGATCAAGCGGAAGCATGAGTTTCGGATTCTTAAGGAGCGTGCGTATGCCAACCTCATCGGCGTCTGCCGATACGAGCGACTTTCCTACGCTGTGCCCGCTTGCGACCATGAAATCGTTAGCAAGTGCGCCGCCTACAAAGACGCGATCGTATGATTTTAAAAGCGATACCAGAACCGGCTCCTTCGTTGAAAACTTCGCACCGCCAATGATTGCGAGCGATGGACTCTTAGGCTTTAATGCCTTAGTTAATTCTTCAACTTCCTGCAGAAGCTGAAGACCTGCATACGGCACGAGTAATTTCGGCACCCCCACCACGGACGCGTGTTCACGATGGCATACATCGAACGAGTCTTCAACGAACACATCGGCAAGCTCGGCAAGAGACGCCACGAACTGAGGGCTATTCTTCACTTCGCCACTATCACGTCTCAAGTTCTCAAGCATCAGTACTCCTCCGGCGGGCAGATTCCGGACCGCTTTGCGCGCTGTTGCGCCGACAGTAACCGGACAGAATACAAGCCCTGGCACAAATTCCTTCATAGCGCGGTATACAGGCTCAAGCGTTTCCGTTCCCTTCTCACCGATGTGCCCGATGAGAATCACACGTGCATGCTTCTTACGCAGGTACTCGATTGTCGGGAGCGCCTTGCGTAGACGAAAAGAATTCGCTACCTCGCCATTCTCTATCGGGACGTTAAGCGCAGCGCGCACGAGCACAGGAATATTCTCAAGCTTTGGAATCTTCATAAGACTTTTCATTTCTGCATCATACCGCAAAGGTCTATACTATTCTCTATATGGAACCTGATATCACTGCCCGACTAAACGCACTTGAAGATAAGATTGATGCGGTTTTTATATCCGCAGAAAAGACACGAAAGTATTTTCTCACGTCAGTTGCCATCACCATCCTCATGTTTGTACTCCCGCTCATCGCGCTTCTCTTCGTTATTCCTTCATTCTTCAGCACCTATACCTCAAACATTGATACGCTTGCGCAATAGCGCTTGGGCAGGTCTCACACATTCTTGCTAATTCGCGAGATACGGCTGTATCGCATCGAACCACAGGCCATAGCCTGCAGATGAAGGGTGAAAACCGTCGGCTGCGAGATATATTTTTGGTTGGCTACTGAAGAGCGCTGCTCCTGGAGCTTTTGAAAGATCTACGTAGGTGTAGCCTTCGGCTGTTAGCGCACGCCCGAATTCCTGATGATATTCCTTGTTCAAGTGAGTATAGAAAGGACGGACCGGTTCCGGAAACAGCGTTGCCTGGCCTACATCGCCCGCAGAAATAACGAGTACTTGCGAAGATTGGGGGGCAGTTGCAAGCATAGTCAGCAAGTCATGTGTCGTGGCTTTTGCATTATGAAATCGCACAATATCGTTTGCTCCTATCTGTACAAGTACAAAATCGTAATGGGTGAGCGTTGCCTGCGCTATCTCGCCTTTCAGATCCACGACCACCGCTCCCGAGACCGCATGATTCTCTACGTAGGTAGAGCCGATGGCACGAGCGATTCGAGCCGGAAGACTCTCAGAAGAAGTTGAAGCCCCCACGCCGACCGCGGTGCTGTCGCCGAGCACAAGCATTGTATTGGAAGTATCCGATGAAAGATTTTCGTAGGGCGCGGCGACTCGTACAAGTCCTTTCGATATCGTATAAAAATGAAAGAAGCGGAAGCTCCAATATGCGAGCACAACGATGACCACACTACCCACAAGCATACATGCAATCTTCATATGGTTACGAGACCGCCTTCACGAGTGCGGTGAACGTAGCAACATCTACACTCGCATGCCCAACAAGGAAGCCGCTGATATTGCTACCGCCTGCAAGCTCGGGTGCATTCCCTGCTTCAACCGAGCCACCGTACAGAATGTTTATTTTCTCAGATGAACGCCCCGGTAGATAGTCAGTTAATACTTTGCGGATATAGAGCACCATCTCCTGCAAGTCGTGTGATGTTATAGCCTCCGACGCATTCTTTCCTATCGCCCATATCGGCTCATACGCAACGACTATACGCATGCGTTCTTTTGGAGATAGTGGCTCGTACACTGATGTTATTTGTGCGCGAAGTCCATGCAGATAGTGAGCGTCGGCATCGCGCTCGCGTTCTCCGATGCACACAATAGGAATAAGCCCTTGTGCGAGCGCGTGCCCAACCTTTGACGCAACAATTGCGTCCGTCTCTCCCATGGCGCGGCGCTCAGAGTGACCGAGTATGGCAAATTTCACACCCATGCCTGACAGAAGCGCAGCAGTCGTTTCCCCTGTCGCAGCTCCTCCTGTACTGTCTGAGATATCCTGTGCTGCGAATGCTACTTTCGATTTACTATCTGCTACCAAAAGTCCGAGAAGTGGCGCAGGTGGCGCAAGAATTATCTCTATGCCAGGTTTCAGAGCTAGGCGCTTTGCACTTGCAAACAGCGCCTTGGCCTTCGCTGCCGACTCCACATACGCCTTCCAGTTCGCGGCAATGATCATTACCCAAATCGTACCATGTTGCCGAGGTAGAAGAGTGTAGTTCGATCACCGACATTCCGCACGATCCGCATCGAATGAATCCGGTATACGCAAAATCATAGCGGGAGGGACGACGCTTCGGTTCGCCACCGAGGAGCTGCTGAACACGGTCAAATTCTTCGATCGTTATAACCGGCTCGTGCTTCCCCGCATAGGACCGACCTCCCCAGACAATTTGCCCGCAGTAAAAAGGGCTTCGTAGCATTTGATACATCAAGGCACCAACACCGACGATCTCGCGCATTCTTCCAGACGGCACGATGATCGAAATCTTATATGACGCCGATCTGGCCGTCACCTCGCTTGCGATCCGCAATCCTGCGGGTGGGATATCTGTCGAAGCCCAGGTCGATCTGCCGACTGGCGAGCGTCTCGTGCCATACGCGCCCACCAACAACCTTCTCACGTCAGGTTGTGTGCTGCTCCCGTCCGGCGTGGGGGATTTCGGTGACAAGGCGGCGCTTCTCGACGAGGTTCGCGCCTTCATCCATCGATACGTCGATCTCTCCCCACTCTATGAGGAAATCGCCGCGTATTATGTACTGCTGTCGTGGGTAAATGACGCGTTCAATGAGCTTCCATAAAGGTGCCGTGCAATGTAGCCTCGCACACATTGCCCGCTTGGAAGCGGCCTGA
>CAXUAR010000023.1:0-1087 GCA_964249155.1 uncultured bacterium
CTACTATAGTAAGCAATGCCTACATTTGAACTAGACGAAAATCTATATGGTAACGAGGATCAAGACCCATTGCCACCAGGTCGTTCAAGAATATTCATAACAATACTCAAGAACGTTCTCATAGCAGCACTCTTTATGGTACCTATTATTGCCCTCTTGAAACCTCATTTCTCTCGCCCGACCGCTCTGCCGACGCTTACACCTTCGAACGGTATACAGGTGGAGACTACAGACTTTGACGCACTCAGAAAACCTCTATGCACAGGCGAGCTTTGTGCAGGACTGCAACAATAAAAGTACGTATTGACGGTGTAGGAGTCTTTTAGTATTTTGTTATCAATCGCTTGCGATATAGGGAGTTAAGTAGATGAGTGCAACAACGAATCCAGTTCTGAGAAGACAAGCGCAAAAGCTTGGCTTACCGATTAGTCTGAGGACTTCCTGGGCGAACGTTTGTAGTGCCAGAGTTCGAAAAGGTATTTAGATCGTCCGAGCAAGCCTAACGTCCTGTGTCAGTTACTGTACACAGGACGCCTGAGGGTTCAGTAGCAAGAGAGGAATATCTGAAATGCATGATCTTTTAAGTGTAGTATTCTATGTAGGACTTGGCTTGTCTGTATTTTCGCTCTTTGTTCTTATCCTTGATCGTAGCGTCTGGACGACTGGTAATGAAGCTCGAAACTTCATTATTCTTATCCTTACCGGATGTATCATGGTACTTTCCAGCTACGTGCTCAGATAATGTAATGCAAAACGCCTCCACGCTTACGTGGAGGCGAATTCTTATAGTCACACATTTTTTAAATGTTTAACTTTACGCTCTAGATTTTCGTCGTCTTGATTATATACTCGTATGCCTCATCAACAGAATCAGCAACGAAATAGAGCGCGAGATCGGCTTCGTCAATAGCGCCATACTCTTTGTAGAGTCGTTCCTCAAAAACCTTCACAAATGGGTCCCAATATTCTTTTCCGTAGAGAACGATAGGAATCGTGCGAATTTTGCGGGTCTGTACAAGCGTGATAATTTCCGTAAATTCGTCGAGTGTACCGAAGCCGCCGGGGAAATAAAGGTAGACTTCAGAGG
>CAXUAR010000023.1:1097-10345 GCA_964249155.1 uncultured bacterium
AAAAAAATGTTCGAAGGTCATCGAATCGGTAAGGTACTGATTAAGACCCTGCGACATATCGAGGCGGATATTAAGGCCGATTGACGCACCGCCTGCTTCGTATGCGCCTTTGTTTGCAGCTTCCATGATACCCGCAGAGCCTCCTGTAATTATTGCAAAGCCAGCTTTGGCGAGACGGCCAGAAAGCTCCGTAGCATCATCATAGAAATGCTGCGCAAAGCCAATACGAGCAGAACCAAAGACGCTCGCAGCAAGCCCATACTTGCGAAGTATTTCGAAGCCCTCGACGAACTCAGACATTATTTTAAATACCCGCCAACTTTCCAATTCTCCAGGCTTTGAGACCATGGGGTCTGGGCTAACGGGCACCTCCCCTTTCCCCCGCTGTATGACGTGCGTAAGAACCTGTCCCATCACGTCGTGGTACTCGAGCGTATTAGGTTGAGGAGCAGTTGGCACAGGCGGCACTACTGTCTCTCCGTTTATTTGTTGTGCGATGTCTCGTTCTACAGCCATGGTATGTCAAATTGGGAAAAGTCCGGTAATAATTTCTTAGTATACGCTATGCGCGAGAACACTTCCGCGTGGCTGAGTGCGCCCGTAAGCCCATTATGCGGTTTTGGTTCAGAAGGAACTCCACAGTAGTTCAAAATGTAGTCGAGGTTGATAGCTGAGCGATGCTTCTCGGCAGGGGGGGTCAATCCCCTCTTCACCATATGCAGCCAGCAGAGCGAGTGCGTATCGAGTACGCGATGCGCGAACGGCGACTCGATTCCTGCGCGCCTACACGAGGCCAGCACGAAGTCCCGGTCGAAGGACGCATTCTGCGCAAGCAACGTCCTATCGTTCGGCCTATCAGTCGCCCACGCTACGAAGCCTGCGATAAGCTCAGCTTCCGTTTTCTTGTCGCCAGTTGTACCGAGCAGCTCTTCCCTACTGAAGCCATTAATGGCTATTGCTTCGTCGCTGATGTCAGCGCCGTCCCATACGCGACATTCGTCATAGAACTGATTGGTTGGTTCGTCGGTATCAACGGCTCCAATAGAAACTATTGATGCTCCACGTGGATCAAGTCCACTGCTTTCAACGTCGAGTGCGATCATGTCTTAGAAGTATAGCAGTAACAAAGTTCCCTATACTTATTTGGAAACCACATAATCTTCTGCTGAGAATTTGCTCTGGCTCGGCTACCCGCCTGCGCAGGTTCCCAAATAAGTACGGGGCTTTGTGGCTATAATCCTTTGCACGAACTGGATGGCTGATATCCAGCTTTTTCTGCGTCAGCCTTGGTAGCGAAGTAGACGCGGTTCTCTTCTTTAATTCGTGAGACTGTGCCGCAACTTGGCAAGTAGTATTTAGCGCCAGACTTCGAGGCGACGTAGGTATGGGGCGTTGCGATGTCGGCCGCAGCGGCAGCTGGGTGCGTCGGAAGGGCGTTTGAGGTTTGTGTAGATAGACCTGAGGGCTTGAACGCAGTCCCTGCGCCTTTGGTATCTCTGAAAATGGTACTAGTCCCTACAGCGCGTTCCTCTGCGGGCAGCTGCTCTATCCAAAGCCTATTTTCAGGATTCTTTGAGCTTTCGGACGCGTTAGCCCTCGCTGCCAGGAGTCCTAACCCGAAGCACAAGCTCGAAGAGAGGACGATAATACCTATCAGAACCCAATCCCCTGCCATAGCGCTAAGAGCAGCTTGTAGGCTCCGCTGGCCCTCTCCCCTTTCCTCCTCCTGCTTGTCTCCTATGCCGCTTTCTGCTATAGTCATACTACGTAAAGAATAGCATCTATGGCACATACTAAAGCAGGAGGATCATCTAAGAACGGGCGCGACTCAGGACCAAAATTCCTGGGTGTTAAGCTGTCTGACGGCCAGTCTGCGCGTCCGGGTATGGTTATCGTCCGCCAGCGTGGTACCAAGATAATGGCAGGCAAGAACGTAAAAGTTGGCAAAGACCATACACTTTACGCCATGATTACGGGACTCGTAAGCTTCAGCGACAAGCGCAAGACTAACTTTGATGGTCGTGTTGTACGCCGAAAGATCGTAGATGTCCTCGCGCCAACTGTATAAAGTTCTAAAGTTTCTATAAAGACTTTTTAAAAAAGAAATGCCGCAGAATAAATTCTGCGGCATTTCTTTTGACAGTACTATTCTATCGAGTACTATGCAGGAGAATGTTCCTAGGGAGAAATACTATGGTATATGGAAACACTATCCATTGTTCATTCTGTACGAAGAGCCAGCACGAAGTACGAAAACTCATCCAAAAGCGAACAGTCATGCGATTCCTCATATGGCCCTTTTTTCTTTACCTGCAAATATTATTCAGCCTCGATCGTAACTGAAATGCTTCCAAAGTTTGCTCCGTATGCAACCTGGACTTCGAACGTACCGAGTTCCTTGAACGGCTTCTCTAGACTGATTGCCTCTACCGGAAGCTGCGTTACTTCTGCGATGTCTTTTGCGTCTACGGTGTCATACAGATGACCCTGCTCGTTCGCCTTCTTGAGGACAACGATGCGCTCCTGCGCAAGAGCGCCAAGGCGCTCAGAGATACGCTTCGACTCGACTTCGCGCTGCGTGTCTGCAAGCTTTGCGACCGCGTCTGCCTTCTTCATGGCACCTGCGGTCGCGAGAACGGCGAGCTTCTTTGGGATGAGCATATTAAGCCCGTGCCCGTCTGATACGTCATGCACGCTTCCAGCCCTGCCCATATTCTTTACATCTTTGAGTAGTACAACTTTCATATAGGCCTATCCTACCTGGAATTGGGCCATTGAGCAAATAACCTGGTCCGCTGACGAAAATCGGTCACTATAGTAGGACATTTTAGTGTGCAGGGATGGCAGCAACGCCTGACTCTGTTACCGGTATAACTTTGATAAAAAGGAACGCTACGATCGATGCACCGAGTGCAAAGAATATGCCCGTATAGAATGCTGCGTGATACCCAGCAACAGCAGCTTCAGCTTTAGAACTCGTAAGCGTTGCTGCGGCTGTCGCAGATGCTGCGATGCCGGACAATATGGCAAGACCAATTGAACCTCCAATTTGTTGCGCAGTGTTCAGCAGACCAGATGACACACCTGATTCGTTTCGAGGTACGCCGCTCGTCGCAGCAATCGTGATTGAAACGAATGTCATGCCCATACCGATTGGCATTACTATGAGCCCGGGCAAGATCGCCCAGTATGAGCTGTCTACTTTGGTTTGCGCGAATACATATAGCGCTATCATAAGGAAGAGCGGTGCAACAGTCAGTACCCATTTGTAGCTCACCTTCCTAAGGAGTCTTGGCGTGAGCGTCGATGTAATACCGACGATTATGCTAAATGGCAGGAACGCGAGTCCTGTTAAGAGCGGCGAGTAAAGTAAAGTACTTTGAATATACAGTGACAGGAAAAAGAACATTGCGAATAGACCCGCCGTTATAGGCAACTGCATGGCGTTTGCAGCGCCTACATTACCGATTTTAAAAATAGAAAGCGGCATGAGCGGCTGCTTCGCACGTGCTTCGTTAATAATAAATGCAATAAGTAATAAAAGGCTTACGTACAGAAAGTCGAGGGTGTGGATTGAAAGCCAACCCCACGAGTTTCCATTACTCAGTGTGTATACGAGTAACATGAGTCCGCCAGTAGCCAGCGCAGCACCGGGAAGATCAAGACTCTTGGCCGAATCTTCCGGCGGCGTGTTCGGGAGCAAAAAATAGGCAGCCAAGAATACCGTTACTCCGACAGGTACGTTTACAAAGAAATTCCAGCGCCAATTTAAGTACTGCGTGAGAGCACCACCAATAAGTAACCCTGCCGTCGCGCCACCTGCACTTACCGCTGCCCACACGGAAAGCGCTGTGCTACGTTCACGCGGATTCTGGAAAATAGAGAGTACGAGCGAAAGTGCGGCTGGCGACATGAACGCGGCAAAAAGTCCCTGGAGTGCTCGGAGTGGGACGAGAAGAGATCCGGAATCGACGATACCGATTGTAAGCGAAACCAACGTAAAGCCAGTCAGTCCAATAAGAAATACTTTCTTACGACCAAACAGATCAGCCGCACGACCTCCGAGCAACAAGAATCCGCCGAACGCCAGAGTATATGCTGTCACAATTCCCTGCAGATTAGAGATTGTTAGGTTGAGGTCCCTCTGCAGCGATGGCAAAGCAACATTTACGATAGATACGTCGAGCACGATCATAAACTGAGCAACTGCGAGAATTGCTAGGTCATACCAGCGTCTGGGTGAAGTATCCATATATAATTCTGAGTCCGAATATCTGTAGGCGTGTATCTTTCTATACTATGTACCTGTCGTCAAGAATTGAATCGCACGGTCCTTCTGGGGATCCTTCCCTGCTGCAACAAGATCAGGAGTCGTGGATGCCTGAATATCTGGCGTGAGTCCGCCATCAGAGATGGAGCGACCAAGCGGTGTGAGCCAGCGCGCGACTGTGACCTTAAGCGATGCGTCACCGACGTTTATCAACTCCTGCACCGAGCCCTTGCCAAATGAGCGCGTACCTATAAGAGTGGCAACCTTATCATCTTGGAGTGCTCCTGCAAATATCTCAGAGGCAGATGCTGACCCCTGGTCGATGAGTACCACGACCTTTGTGCCGCTTGGAAGTCCGCCTGAGCCAGTGCTCTTGTGCACCGTATTTGGCTGATTTCCCTTATAGTCTTCGGTCACCACGACGCTTCCTTGAGGGATAAAGTGGCTCGCCATGCTTACCGCAGCTGAGAGGTAGCCGCCAGGGTTACCACGCAGATCGATAATGAGCTTGCGGCTACCTGAAGACTGAAAGGCTTTGAAAGCTCCCTCAAATAGATCTGCTGACGTTCCGCTGAATTCATAGAGCGCGATGGTGTATATGCCGGTCTTTGGGTCGTATGAATTAGTAATGGTTGGAACTTGAATAGTATCGCGCGTAACTTTTATCTGGCTCGTAACGCCATTACGAGAGACAGTAAAGGTAACGATGCTACCCTTGGGACCGCGAATGAGCTTCACTGCTTCGTCGGTTGAAATGCCATCGGTTGATTTTCCATCGATGGCAACTAATCCGTCACCAGCGAGAATGCCGGCCTTTTCTGCAGGTGTTCCCTTGAGTGGCGCAATAACTGTGAGAACATTGTCTTTATTGATACCAATCTCCATACCAACACCACTGAAGTTCCCTGCGATGGTGTCTTCAAACTGTTTTGACTGTTCTGGAGGAAAGAATACGGTATACGGGTCGCCATAGGAGGCCACAAGGCCTTGGATAGCTCCATATACTTTATCTTTATCTGTAGCAGTCGTGCTTGAAGCATGCGTCTGCACGAACTTTGTCTGGAGGGTGTTATAGACCTTCCAGAAATCGGTAAAGTCGAGCGAAGGGTCTGGCGTTGAATTTAAACCATCACTAATGAGCGGTATGTTTGAAAGCACCTTTGAGCCTCCAGCGGCGCCCACCGTAAGTCCGCCCGCAAAGCCGAGTACGAGTACTAATGCAAAGAGTATGCTGAGGCGCATGGTGCGTCCAAAGCGGCGCGATGGTGCGGTAGCTTCAAACACGTCCTTCTTCCCTAAGGTCTGCTCTTCTACAATAGTGTTCTCGGTATCACTCATACGTGGCATGTATATTCGGAATTCTACCATATGACTACCAAGGTGCTTATCTTCAGAACGTAGTGTGCTACGGTATAGCTATATGTGGCCGTTTACCCAAAAGCCGAGCGTTCCCCGCAGTGTGCCGGTATTCCTCACCAATACCCTCTCTGGCAAGAAAGAAGTCTTTGTACCGCTTAAGCCAGGCGTCGTGACGCAATATACATGCGGCCCAACAGTTTACGGCCAAGCGCATATTGGAAATTTACGTCCCTATATTTTTTCCGATGTACTTACCCGAGTACTTATGCAAAACGGCTATCACGTACGCAAAGTTATAAACATAACGGACGTCGGCCACCTTACAGGAGAAAATGAAGGTGACGCGAACCAGGGAGAAGACAAAATGGAAAAGAGCTCTCGAGAAACAGGAACCTCTGCACTTGCTATTGCTGATCGTTATACAAAAATGTTCATTGATGATATCCGCGCGCTCAATGTAGATACTGACGCTATTCTATTCCCTCGAGCAACGCATTACATTCAGGAACAGATTGCGATGGTGCAAGTATTGGAGAAGAAAGGGTTCACATATCGCATTCACGATGGAATATATTTTGATGTAAGTAAATTCCCTGGATACGGGAAATTAGGAGGTATTCCTCAGGACTATAGTAAAAATGGTTCTGCATCGACCGTACAAGACCGTATTGCGGTTGCGGGCAGAGCGCGTATAAAAGAAAACCTTGAGAAGCGAAATTCGCAGGATTTCGCTCTGTGGAAATTCTCTCCTCCTGGTTCGCGCCGCCAGCAAGAATGGTCGAGTCCGTGGGGTCGCGGATTCCCCGGCTGGCATATTGAGTGTTCTGCTATGAGCAAAGCACTTTTAGGCACGGAGATAGATATTCATACGGGAGGCATCGACCACATTTCCGTGCATCATAATAATGAGATCGCACAGTCTGAAGGAGCATCGGGTCGACAATTCGTTCGGTATTGGTTGCATGGAGCATTCCTGACTATAGATGAAGAACGTATCGGCAAGTCTGTCGGAAACGTTATATATCTTTCAGAAGCTGTTGAACATGGGTATCATCCGCTCGCTTTGCGCTACTTCTTCCTACAAGCCGGGTATCGCAGTCCTATTTCGTTCTCATGGGAATCCCTCGCAGCGAGCAATGAAGCATTGAATCGTTTGTGGCGCATTGCTCGCGAGCTGAAGTCCGAAGCCAAAGGCATGCTGGCGAACTCCGAGGTCGCTGAGAATATACGTCAGCTCTTGCGCGACGACCTGTCGACGCCAAAGGCGCTTGCACTACTATGGGAAACGGTACGAGACGAAGAGTTGTCTCCGAAGGTCCGCTATGGTGCGCTTATAGCTGCTGATGAAGTATTAGGACTTTGGCTTTCTAAACCGCCTGCCTTTAGTCGCATATCGCAAAGCATTCCTTCCGATCTGCAGACACTTGCTGACGAGCGTGAGCAAGCTCGTAGCGCGCGCGACTTCGCGCGCGCTGACGAACTGCGTATCCACATAGAAAATCGGGGATATGCTGTGGAAGACTCTGCCGAAGGTCCTGTGATAGTGAAGAAGTAGCTCACATAGATGCTGGGCGCGCCTTCGGCGCGCCCATGTGTGCAATTTCTCCGCGCTTGATACAATAGAAGGAATGAGCGACTCCACCATACGCATTCCCCCTCAAAGCCTTGAATCCGAGCGTGGGCTTTTGGGTGCCATTCTCCTTAAGCCTGAGGCTATTCACGACATTTCCGATACGGTGCGTTCTGATTCTTTTTATGCCGAAAAACATCGCATGATCTTTGAGTGCATGCGTGAGCTTTCCGACCGTTCAGAACCAATTGATCTCCTCTCCCTTTCCGAGCGCCTGCAAGGTCGTGGCTTGCTTGAGCGTTGTGGCGGCCGCGCATACATTGCTGAGCTCGTTAACTCCGCACCAGCGCCCGGCAACTTCCGACACTATGCAGACCTGGTCTCACGTAAGCACATCATGCGTTCCTTGATCGATGCATCGCATGAGATTGCAGAGTCAGCATACGACGAGGGTCGCGATACTGCTGAAGTCCTCGACCAAGCCGAGAAATCCATATATGCCATTGGAAATGCGTCCGCTACGCACAAATTCACCGCCATCGGCGAGAAGCTCGACGATGCTTGGGACCGTATCGAAGCGTCGAGCAAGCAGGACGGAAGCATTCGTGGCGTGCCGACCGGCTACCCCGATCTCGACAATCTTCTCTCCGGACTTCACAAGTCCGACCTCATAATCCTCGCTGCTCGTCCATCGGTCGGTAAGACGTCACTCGCACTCGACATCGCGCGAAACGCCGCGGTGCGGCACAACATTCCGGTTGGCATATTCTCGCTTGAAATGAGCTCGGAGCAACTGGTCGACCGCATGCTCTCTGCCGAGTCGTATGTGAATTCTTGGAAGATGCGCACGGGCGGCGTGCACGCCGAGCAAGACTTCGAACGCATACGCGACGCGCTTGAAGCGCTCTCCAAAGCCCCTATCTATATTGACGACAAACCAGGCAGCAACATTCTCGCCATGCGCGCTGTTGCGCGTCGCTTGAAGCGTGAGCATGGCATCGGCCTCATCGTCGTGGACTACCTTCAGCTCATGGCACCGACTAATACTCGCCAGTCGGACTCCATGGTGCAACAGGTGACGGAAATTTCTCGCTCGCTCAAGTCCCTCGCTCGCGAGCTTGAGGTGCCCGTGCTCGCACTCTCCCAGCTTTCTCGCGCCGTCGAGCAGCGCGGTGGCAAGCCTCGCCTTTCAGATCTTCGTGACAGTGGGAGTATAGAACAAGATGCTGACGTCGTTATGTTCATCCATCGCGAAGATAAGGGTAACGAAAATAGCGAGCGCAAGAACATTGCCGAAATCCTGGTCGAAAAGCACCGCAACGGCCCTACCGGAAAGATTGAACTATACTTCGACGAGAAGCGCACCAGCTTCATGCCGGTCGATAAGTCGGGATACGGCGACCTTGGCTCAGAATTTTCATAGGTTATGGATAACGTCGACGAACTCGGCCGCGCCTTCGAGCGCTTCCCCGGCATAGGACCCCGGCAAGCGAAGCGCTTTGTATACCACTTGCTTGCGACGCATCCTGTCGACCGTAACCGTCTCGCCTCGCTTATTCAGCAGATAGGCGACAATGTGCACCGATGCACGGAGTGCATGCGCTTCTGGAGCGGTACGGGCACCGTCTGCAATTATTGCTCTGATCCCAATCGCGACGACAGCATCCTTATGCTCGTCGAGAAAGATCAGGACCTTCTGGCAGTCGAGCGTTCCGGCAGCTATCGCGGCCGCTACTTCGTGCTTGGCGGCGTCCTCACCCTCTCTGGCAAAGGTGCAATTCGCGAGCGCGAGCTCGTCACGCTCGTTGAACGCAAGAGTAATGAAAATTTGAAGGAAATAGTGCTCGCGCTTTCAGCCACCAGCGAAGGCGAGCATACGAGCGACCACATACGAGCCCTTCTGCAGCCGCTGCGCGGCCACCTGCGTCTCTTTGAGCTTGGTCGTGGCCTCGCGACAGGCTCCGAGCTCGAGTACGCTGACAAGGAGACTCTCTCCGCTGCCTTTACGAATCGTAAGGAGACCTAGCTACGAAGGAATGGTTTTGTTCG
>CAXUAR010000024.1:0-2320 GCA_964249155.1 uncultured bacterium
GGTGGTGTGGAGAAGGGGTGTGAGGGGTTACAACTTTTGTACTTGACATATATGCACAATAATGTATTCTTTTAATGAAAGCTCATTCTCAAAGAAAGGATATACCATGTTTCTCGATGAAGATGAACATGACGAGAAAGTACTCAAGTGGGTCGTGTCAGCCCTCGATCTGGTGGTAGCTGAACTCAGAGGTGATCATCTCGAATTCGAGGTGTATGCTGAGTCCGCTAACACTGTTGAGGGAGTATTCAAGGATCAAGGGAGATTTAGGCAAATACTCGAACGTGCCGGTCTTAGCCCTACTCCAATGAGCCGTGAGGAACTTCAGGAAAAGCTCTCGGAAAAACGTGATCGCACCGAAGAAAAGTCGGGCGCTTACGTAAAAGTAATTGCTGAAATCGAAGTGTTCAAGAGCCAAGTATTATCGAAGGATGTAGACTACGAGACGTCTGAAAAGATTCTCGACATTCTTATGGTAGGCCTAGCTCGCTCGTCCTCCAGAATCCTCGATTCGGTCGAATGGGGACATGACAATCTGTCGGAACACTTAGGTCGCATGATTGTGTACGCACGTGCGATCAAAGCTGGTTTCGACGCATCTATCGACCTGAGATATCCCTTCGATATTATTTTGGGTTAGGAATGACCCTCATCAAACTTATGGCCCGCACCACAAATGCGGGTCAGTTTTTATACAATAATGCAAATACAGGCGTACTGGGATTAGCGTAAAGCATGTCATATACTTCCCTTAATGCAGGAATTGGAGCAGGCAAAAACCGAATTAGGTAATTTATATACCGCCACAACCGAGCCAGAAACCTCGCCCCTTGAACTTCTCAGACGGTACGTTGCATACGCTGGATTCCTAAAGACAAATCCTGTACTTTCTCGCCTTATCGCCGCTATCCGAAAGCAGATTGCTTCTGCAAGCATTGTGGATATTCAAAAGTCTATGGCCGATCCCGTATACGGAAAGGTCGTCCAAATGCGCCAAGACATTCAAGATTTGTACGAAGAAGAACGGGAGTTCCCTATGCATGTACTTGTACAGCTTGAAGATGCATATAACGCTTTCAATGCTTTAGGCGATAGTGATAGCGACGAAGAATTTGAGAAGAAAGCACTTAAAGTAAAGCACGAGACGCACGACGGAACAGATGGCTTCAGTGAAACATTGTATGGCAAAGGCTTGCTACTGACTGTGCAGTATAGTTTTATTAAGGACGTGCCAACTTTGCACGCAAAACTTCTTGAAGATCTAGACAGCGTAAGTAAGAGCGGCCCATTCCCTATGTACTTAGACTATGACCCCGAAAAAGGAATCTTATATGTTGAAGGCAAACCCGTACAAATTACTAAGCGCAAATCGCTCACCAATGCTCATTATCTTTTAGAGTACTTATTTGCTAATGACCCGTTTGAAAAGCATTTCTATGACGACCTTGAAGAAGTAGGAAACGAAGTGCTCGGCAAGACTCCCCGTGTATACTACGGCACCTGTGAAGAGATTAACGAGAAGGTTGAGGAAGCAACGGGAATCAAACAATTCTTAGACTTTAGCAGCGGCCAGAACATGTACGTCCGCATAAATCCTGATTACGCCACATAACCTTTCCGGTTCTTTCTAGTAAGAAGCTGGAAGTCCTGTTTGATACAAACCCGTCATGACCGACGGGTTTTCGTTTTCAGAACCATTGAAGCTTCGACTCATCACGTACTTCCGTGAGCGCTTCGACGTGGCAATGACTCCCGACGAAGCGAATTTGTTCCTAGGATCACTTGCTCGATTGCATAACGCTCTGACACAGCATTCCCGGCAGACCCCGGCCGCACCGCCCTCACGTTTACCTGGGGCGGTTCGGGCGGGGGCGCCGGGGCTTTAGCCCCGCGCTCCCGTCTCTTAACTCGATTATTAGCCCACTTAACGCGAAAGGTATGGCACTAGAGAAGATCGGCTGGAACTGGCTTGCTCGACCGGAACATTCCAATCGTAAGTACGTCATTGCTGGAAATATTGTTGAGGAGTACGTATATGAATCACCCCAGCCATATCATTCACTCTCATCACAAACAAGACCGAGCCTTCAAGGACTGAAGCGAACGCTCACTCCCGAACAAGAAGCAGAGATACAACAACGCTCCGCTCATCGTTCAAAGCAAGAACTCAGAAGACTTGTGGATGCCAATCACAAGCAATGGAAGAACAAAGACGGCAAACACGAGCGGCAGAAGTTCATCACTCTAACTTTTGCCAAGAACATGCAGGACTTATTCAAAGCCAACAATTTGTTTACAGACTTCATCAAACGATTGAACT
>CAXUAR010000024.1:2330-10273 GCA_964249155.1 uncultured bacterium
ATCCTTAACCAAATGCAAAACCAACCAGCTCAAGTATGTCGCTGTTCACGAACTTCAGAAGCGAGGTGCCATTCACTACCACCTCATCTTCTTTAACCTTCCGTATATTAGAAACGACAAGCTCCAAGAAATATGGGGACACGGCTTCACCAAGCCGAAAGTTATCTCTTCAATTAAGAACATTGGCAATTACATGGCTAAATACTTATCAAAGCAAGACAAGACCGCACGAGACAAACATCAGAAGCGATACTTCTCAAGTCGCGGACTCAAGAAGCCAATCAAGGTACGCAAGCAAGAAACCGTGAGCGAGATCGCGTATGTTCTCAAGAACCAAACACCTACGTACTCCGTACGCCCTGAGAACTCCATTATTCCTTTTGAGTATCGCACCTACGACTTATCGAAGGCTCCCCAGCTGCAGCGAGAAGTGCTAGAGTGCCTGCAACACCCTGTATGAAATACATCCTTTATTGCCGCAAGTCAACGGACACTGAAGACAAGCAAGTATTGTCTTTGGACTCTCAAGAAACAGAACTATTAGAGCTCGCAAAGAACCTTGGTCTCAACGTGGTGAAAACACTTCGAGAAAGCCAGTCTGCAAAAGAACCGGGTCGTCCAGTCTTTAACGCTATGCTCGAAAGTATTTCAAATGGTGAAGCCGACGGAATCATCTGCTGGAAAATTGACCGACTCACCTGCAACCCTGTGGACGGCGGAAAGATACAATGGCTACTCCAACAGAACCGCATTAAATCCATTGCTACCCCTGGACGCATATACAACCCTTCAGACAACGTCATGCTCATGAGCATTGAGCAGGCAATGGCAACACAATATATCCGTGATCTCTCCGACAATGTTAAAAGAGGAAACCGTACCAAACTCGAACAAGGCGGCTGGCCGAATCGTGCGCCATTTGGATATCGAAACGACAAAGGCACGAAAGGTTTAATCATCAACGAAAAGGAACGGCCACTCATCGTTCGAGCATTCGAACTCTTCGCAACCGGACAGTACACATTCCGAAAGCTAACCTCAACTCTTAACAAAGAGGGCTTCCGTTCTGCTTCAGGCAACCTACTCAACAAGAACCTCATCGAGCGCATCATCAAGAACCCTTTTTACATGGGCGTCATGCTCTCGCACGACAAGTACTATCCTGGCAACCACGAAACAATCATCTCTAAAGAACTCTACGATTCTGCACAAGCCGTTCTCGCAGGCTCTACTCGTCCGAAAACCAAGACACTCTTCTTTCCTTTACGGGGTCTTCTCATCTGCGCCGACTGCACCTGCCAGTACACTGCTGCCCTCAAGAAAGGCCACGAATATTACTACTGCACTAATGGAAAAGGAATATGTTCTGCCCATGGAAAGTACCTTCGTTCTGAACCTGCTACAGATCTCGTTGCTGACGCTCTTGGCGAAGTGAAGATCGATCGATACTTAATCGACATCATGGCCGAAGCCAAGCGCGAATACTACGCAGATGCCTTCTCGTACACAGAAGGCATACAAAAGCGCCTACAAGCCCAAATTGACTCCCTGGAGCCACAGGAACTAAAGCTCTTTGAAGATTCCTCTGCAGGTATTCTTTCTCGCGAATTCTACGCCAAGCAGATGAAAGCCATTCAAAACAAGCGAGTCATGCTCAAAAAGGAACTTTCCGAACTAAAACTCCAGAACGGTCTTTCCACTTTGGAACCGATCAAATCCGCCTTTATACTTTATACAAGGCAATACCGCGCAATCTCGCTTCTTTAACGCTGAACCTGAACACCAGAAGACTATCGCTTCAGAAGTACTTTGGAACCTTTTAGTTAAAGAGGGAAAAACCGAGGAAGCACGGTACAAATCCTTTTACCAGGTGCTTGCGAACGCTCCTAAAACTCCTGATTTGGAAACTATGCTGGAAGAATAGGTTTAGAACCGATCAATTTTTAACGCGTATTCGCCTCAAGCATCGCTTTTTCAATACCATCAGTGATAAAGAAAACGATAGCAGCATTAGTCTTCTTGAATGCTTTCTTTAGCTTCAGTTCTTCTTTTGGTGAAAACTTGCCAATGACGTGCTTCACGACTTTCTCTTCGCCAGCAGGCTTCTTTACCTTTCCTTTTGCGGTCGCACCGGAGATGCCGATCTTTAGCTGAGCGAATTCCTTGGTCTTGAGCGAGCGCATGATGCTCTCGATGCCTTTATGGCCTCCACTCCCGCGTCCATGAACGGTCATCTTTATCACACCTATAGGAAGATCAAGGTCATCGCGTACCACAAGCAGCTTTTGTGCGGCTTTCACCGACTTTACAAATGCTGTCACGCCTTTAGCAGACTGGTTCATAAATACTTCCGGCAAAACAAGCTGCACTTTCTCGCCATCGACACTTCCCTCTATAACCGATGCATTTGCTGCCTTTCGTAGTACAAAGTCGCCAAAGCCTTCGGCCTTCGCAAAGGCTTCCACAGCCATTCGCCCAACGTTATGCCGCGTCTTGGAATATTCAACGCCAAGATTCCCCAGCCCAACGATTACGGTCGCCATATGTCCGCTAGTATAGCAGAAAGGTAGTCCCCGTATGGCGGCCTATAACAAAACAAAAACCGCCTTTCGGCAGTTTTTGTTTCCAGTCTCGCTTGATAACGATTGATCTTCTCATTCAGAATACTATATCTCCTCGATCAAACATTTCAACATTTTTATCCACTTCCTGCCAAGCCGGTGGAGAGAATCGGACTATCGAGACTGGGTTAACAAGATTAGGATCGCTGAAAAACCATCGGCGGATGTGCAGTATTACAAATTAGCAGTGATGAAAAATTCAAAGAAATATAAAGAAACGCTCCGCAAGAAATCAAAAACTTGCACGGTAGAAACGTGAGCGTACAATAGTTCTATGAACTCTGTCGGCAGTGCTTTGAAAGAGATCGTTACCTTCCTCGTACTCGCCGTCATCATAGTGCTTCCCATCCGACTTTTTGTCGCACAGCCATTCGTTGTAGAGGGCGAAAGCATGCATCCGACATTTGAAAGCGCCGACTACCTCATCGTCGACGAACTCACGTATCACTTCCAAGCGCCTAAGCGTGGAGACGTTATCGTATTTCGCTATCCGAACGACCCTAAAGTCTTTTATATAAAGCGCATTGTCGGCCTTCCTGGCGAGACGGTGAGCATCGACCACGGCAAGGTAAGCATCAAAAAGACTGATGGTACGACCATCACGCTCGATGAGTCATACGTCGTAGACGAAGACGCTACATACACCCAAAACTCAAGCATTGGTCCGGATCAGTACTTTGTAATGGGCGACAATCGCCCTAAGAGCTCGGACTCGCGTGTATGGGGATTGTTGCCGCGTAAAAACATCATAGGCCGCGCCTTTATTCGCCTTCTTCCGGTCAAGAAATTCGATCTCTTTCCGGGAGCCGCTTCTATACCACAATAATTTCTACTAATGAGTACCCAAGTCCTTCAAGCGTCAGACATTCTTAAGAGGGCTTCTGCCATAGGTAGCTACTATGGATTTACTTCCCTTTCCTCTCTGGCGAGCGTTAAGCGCGCGTCAAGCAAGATGTCGTATCCTGACGGAATGAATCTTGAAGGACTCGATCCTGCAGCGCGCGAAGTTGCAGGCTTCCTGAAGCATGTGCGCGATGCAGGTCTCGCACCCGTCGCTGGCCAGCCTCTTTTTGTCTGGCACAGCAACGCCGCTCCAGGCCGCCCAACGCCAAAGCAAATTGTGATTCAATTCCATGCGCTTGGTACTGAGCGCTCTATTGCCGACGCAGTGCTGATGCGCGCGGTACGCGCGCTCATGCAAGACCTGACGCGCGCCGAGCTCACGCTTCGTATAAACAGTATGGGCGACAAAGAGACCCGCGGACGCTTCGCACGCGAGCTTACAACCTTCTTCCGTAAACACGGTCCCGTACTTCCAGAACCTTGCGTGAATTGCGCTAAGCGTGACGTCTTTGAAGCAGCTGAGATGCTTGCGGCTATGGACAGCGATAGCCTTCCTGCACCGACCGATCACTTAAGCGAAACGAGTCGCAAGCACTTCGAGGGAGTTATAGAGTACCTCGAAGCGACTGACACGTCGTACACGCTCGCACCGGAACTTCTCTCGCGCGGCATGTCATGGACTGAGACCTGCTTTGAAATAACCGGGGACGAAAAGATGCAGGCTTGGGGCTCGCGCTACGGCGATTTTTCAAAGCAATTCTTTAAGACGTCTACTCCGGGCGTTGGTACTGTAATCCGTATCAATACCGATGCGCGCGAGACTATCCCTGCGGTCAAGCCTTCTGGCTCACCCCGCTTCGTCTTCGTGCACATAGGCGACGAAGCAAAGCGCGAAAGTATGAAAATGGTCGATAATCTTCGTCGTGCGCGCATATCGCTTTCTCAGTCTATTGGCATCGAGTCACTGACGGAACAGATGCGTATTGTAGAGAATATCAACCCTGTCTACCTCATAATAATGGGTCGCAAAGAAGCCCTTGAGCGCTCCGTCATACTTCGTCACCGCGCAAGTTACACAGAAACGTTTATTCCCCTTGATTCTCTCGTTGAGCACCTTAAGACCGTCGCATAGAAGACTGGAATGCTAGCGCTGGAGTAACATTCCAGTCTTTTATGGACAGGAAACACCTATGTATGCTAGAATTGTCTCTATTATGCAAAACGCAGTACGTGTAGAAGTTCGCCGTGGTAAGAGCGAAAGCGCAGCGTCGCTTCTTCGCCGTTTTTCTCGCCGCTCACAGGGGCTAGGCCTCGTGCGCGCAATGCGCAATCGCCGTTACTACGTTCGCCTCAAGTCTAAGAACGTTGATCACGCGCGCGCGATGATCCGCGGAGAGCGCATCGCTGAGTACAATCAGCTCGTGAAGCTCGGCAAGATCGACCCTACGGCTCGCAAGACTAAGGGTCGCAAATAAGCTGCTGTTCTACTGTGATCACTTTGCCAAGTACACAGGCAAGTACGCTCGATATCAGAAAGTTTACCAGGCGCGCAGCGCCTGGTTTGCCATATATGCAGATGGTTAAAGAGGTTTTACCCGGCTGGGACATCTCGCTTGTCTTTGCTGGAGAGATTCGCGCCAAGGCTTTGAATATCGCACTGCGCGATAAGGATTACATCCCTAACGTTTTGTCATACGAGACCGGCAACCCGAAGCCTGCCAAAGATATGAATACGAGACAGAATCGGAGCGGAGAAATCATCATCTGCCCATCAATTGCAAAGAAACAGGCACCTGAACACGAGCTTCCCTACAAGGAATTTCTTGCGCTTCTCTTTATCCACGGGTTGCTTCATTTGAAAGGACAGCGCCACGGGGCTACAATGGAGAAACAAGAACGGCAGCTTGCTGCCCGTTTTACTAACAACGCACTTTCCAAACTTCCAAATGGCACGACGCATCGCAACAGGCATTGATATCGGAACACATCAAACGAAGATCGTCGTCGTGGAGGAAGTGATGACCCCTGAAGGGTCGAGTATTCAAATAATAGGTACAGGTATAAGTGAGAGCGCCGGTATGCGTCAGGGCTATGTCGTTGACCTTCCAGACGCCACTACAGCAATACTCGCCGCTAAACGCCAAGCAGAGGCTTCAGCGCATATGCCAATCAAGTCTGGCTTCCTAGCAGTCGGCGGTGTGTCGCTCGACGAGTCTCGCGGCGAAGCGGAAACGATCATCTCTCGCGCCGATGCGGTGATTACTGATCTGGATATTGAAAAAGTGCGCGATGGCGCCCGCAAGGCTGCGGAACACAACTTCTTGAATCGAAAGGTACTTCATGAAATTCCTCTTACCTGGAGAGTAGACGGCATAAAGACCATGGGCGAGCCGCTCGGCATGCGTGGAACCAAGCTTGAGGGCGAATTCCTTTTTATTACGTGCCTCGCGCAGCATGCTGATTTGCTCACCAGTGCGGTTGAGAATGCCGACATAGAAGTTATCGACCGCATGGCGTCCCCGCTCGCAGGGTCCTACGTTACTCTCACCAAAGACCAGAAGATGAAAGGTTGCGTACTGGCGAACATCGGCGCGGAGACAATCTCTATCGTCGTCTATGACGAAGGCCTGCCGGTCTCAGCAAAGGTATTCCCCATCGGATCGACCAACATCACCGACGACCTCGCCCTTGGCTTTAAGATTTCTCTTGAAGACGCCGAGCGCATTAAGCTCGGACGTTTGTCAGGAACGATGTATCCGCGCAAAAAAGTAGAGGAAATTATTTCTGTACGCTTCAAGTCAATGTTCGACCATATCGATAAACATTTGCGCTCGCTGGGCCGTCGCGGCACACTACCGGCCGGTATCATCCTTACCGGCGGAGGCGCAGGCCAAGGTTCTATCACTGATATCGCAAAGACCGCACTCAATCTTCCATCACGCATCGCAGACCTTAAACTCTCCGCTGATTCAAAAGTGAAAGATGCCACCTGGGCTGTCGCCTATGGCCTCGCACTCTGGGGACTTACCGGCGACACCGAGCCTGCAAAGAAAGATTTTGTCGGCAATCTGGTTCGTGCCTCCCAAAAATTCCTCAAGCAGTTCATGCCATAAGGTGTTTAAGGCTAAAAAGCCTGGAAAACGTAAACACAGCACACCTTATAGTCAATATTTGCATAAATGCTAAGTATAGTATTATACGTTGACTAATCCCCCAATATTCGTACAACCTTATGGCAAAGCGCATAACCCCTGAAATCGAGACGTTTGCACGCATTCGCGTGGTTGGTACGGGCGGTTCTGGCAACAATGCGGTGAACCACATGATTAATTCCAAGGTCAAAGGTGTGGAATTCGTGGCGATTAACACCGACGCCCAGGATCTTCACCGCTCCCTTGCTAAGCGCAAGATCCACATCGGCAAGAACCTTACCAAGGGGCTTGGTGCTGGCATGAACCCTGATCTCGGTCGTCGTGCAGCAGAAGAAACACGCCAGGAAATTCAGGAAGCACTTCAGGGTTCTGACATGGTGTTCATCACCTGCGGTATGGGAGGTGGAACCGGAACCGGAGCAGCGCCTATCGTTGCAAAGATTGCAAAGGAACTCGGCGCACTTACGGTCGCTGTCGTCACCAAGCCATTTGCCTTTGAAGGCGCGCAGCGCACCGAGATCGCGGAGCAGGGACTCGCACAGCTTAAGAAAGAAGTGGATGCCTACCTCATCATCCCGAACGACAAGCTTCTCTCAATAGTCGAGGCACAGACCTCTGCAAAGACTGCGTTCGCCCTTGCCGATGAGATTCTTCGCCAGGCTGTTGAAGGTGTCTCTGACATCATCACCACGCCTGGAGAGATCAATACTGACTTCAACGACATTAAGGCCATCATGGAAGGCGCAGGTCCAGCCCTTATGGGTATTGGCGTCGCCGATGGTGACAACCGAGCGCGCGACGCAGCGGCGCAGGCGGTCAATTCCCCGCTCCTCGATGTTTCTATTACAGGCGCAAAGGGGATCCTTTTCGTTGTTGCTGGTGCTGATGACCTTGGAATTCTTGAAGTCCAGGAAGCGGCAAAGGTCATCAGCGAGTCAGTCGACAAGTCGGCAAAGGTCATCTTCGGTATCATGCGCGACGAGAAGCTCAAGAAGGGCCAGGTTCGTATCATCGTTATCGCTACCGGCTTCCCAGACACCGGTACTGAAGCAGGTAACAATGCATTCGAGCGTTCGCTCTTCTCGATGCCAAAGCCTGAACAGGAAGAGACACGCGGACGCATTTTCAATGATGTGATGGGACGCAAGGAAGACAGCTTAGCGTCTGCGGCCTCAGTGCCAAGTGAAGAGTCTCCGCGCGATGTAGCACCACTCATACACAAGCGCGAAGAGCCTATTGTTACCGCGACGCCACGCGTAGACGTCGCGCGCACAGTAACCGCTCCTGCTGTCGATGATGAAGATGAAGCATGGGGCGCAATCCCGAG
>CAXUAR010000025.1:0-9720 GCA_964249155.1 uncultured bacterium
GTATATACAGTTGAAGCGTGTTCTCTGCAAAATAGACGCCAAACAACGAAAGACTCATCACAAAAAGCGAAACAAGGGTGATGGTCTCCGAGGAAATCCTCTTCGCGAGCGGTCCTGTAATTGCAAGCTGCGTGAACGCTAGCAAGACACCGACGAAAGCAAAAAGATAGGCTATGTCCGCCTGTTCAAATTCAAAGCGAGAGACTAGATATACGCCAAAGAACGTAATGATGAAGGCAAAGCCGCTCTGAAAGAGAAATGAGGTCACGTACAGCGCACGCAAACCATGTGCGGTTACTGCTTCGCGGATATTCTCGAATCCTTGCCACGCGCGAATATATTTTTTCGTCTTCTGCGTAAGAGTCTCAGGAAGGAAGAGTATGACGGCAAGCATATTCAAGAAAGAAATTATCGCAGCGAACCAGAACGGAATCGGCGCACCTAGTACATGCCATAGGTGGTTGTCAGACAAAAGAGCAGCTATGAGTGGTCCCAAGATAAATCCGATGCCGTTTGCAGCCCCCATGTAACCGAAATACCGTACTCGCTGTGCGGATGAGGTTGAGTCTGCAACTACTGCTTGTGCAACGGCAACTTTGCCTCCAGCAAGTCCGTCGACCGCTCGAGCAAGAAACAAAAGCGGTATACTGCGAAAAATAATCCCGAATCCGAACAATACATACGAAATCGCCGTGACAGAGAGAGAAAGAGCAAGTACCGGCTTCCTGCCAAACGTGTCTGAAAGCTGCCCAAGTATCGGCGCTGCAAGGAACATGGCGAACGGGTAGAGAGCAGTGAGTAAGCCGAGTAAAAGATATCCCGTCGCGGGGTCTAAGGGGAGGTGGTACGGATATGCAGGATCACTAAGCAGAAGCGGTATAATCGGTATAAGGATACCTACGCCGAGCATATCGACGAGCACAATGGCAAGCACTATTGGAAGGGTCTTAGACTTCGGTGCCTGTTGTGCGTTTGTAGTTTTCATATTGCGTGCGGATACGGCTCCCTGGCCAACGATAGTAGAGCATTGGAATAAGCACGAGTGTAAGCAGAAGCGAGAAGGCGAGACCGAACATGATAGAGAAGGCGAGCGGGCCCCAGAATGCCGATACAAAGGTAAGGGGGACCATACCGATGATCGTAACCACGGTAGTCAAAAGGATAGGTCGCAACCGAGTGCTTGCGGCCTCTACCACCACTTCTTCAAGCGAGAAATCACCATGCTCGCGATGAATGCGCGCAATAGAGTCCATGAGAATGATGGCATGGTTTATGATAACACCGGCAAGCGCAATGACTCCAAGCATAGACGTGAGCGACAAAGGCTGTGCCACAAGCGTAAGCCCGGCAAAGACGCCGACCAGCGAAAGCGGAATGATGGAAAGGAGATAAAACGACTGGCGGAAGGAGTTGAACTCAAGTATGAGGATAGAAAGCATGAGCGCAGCGCCCGCTATGAGGGCGACGAAGAGCTGAGTGAAAGAATTAGCCACGTCTTCCGAAGCTCCACCAACTTTTAGTGTGACCCCTTTGCCGAGCAGGTCGGGTGTGAATTTTTTCTGGAATTCATTGCTTATTTGGATGGCATTCGCATGTGACGCAATATCTGCGGTAACGGTTGTGATGCGGTTCCCCGCTTCGTGGGTAATGGAAGTTTGCGCAGACGCATAGGTGATGCTTGCAATGCTTGAAAGAGGAACAAAACCTTGTGCGCCACGTACCGTAAGCGCACGCACCGCATCGATGGAGACGTTCGTGGTTTGGCTTGGATCGCTAAAGTTTGGATTCAAGTCGAGTTTAGTACGCACCTCGATATCATCCTTGCCGGTACGTATCGACGTTGCCTTGGTGCTAAAGAGCTCGGAACGAAGCGTGTCAGAAACGACGACAGGGGAAACGCCGAGCGATGCTGCCTTTGCGCTATCAAGTGAGACGATGAATTCCGTACTCGAATTCTTAGCCTCAGTGTTAACGTTCACGACACCAGGGATATCGTTTAATACGCGCACAGCATTGGTAGCGGACGTACTAAGCGCTCCGAGGTCGTTACCAGTAAAGGTGAGGGTGACTGGGGCCGCCGCAGGCGGCCCTCCTGCGGGTTCGCCAACCGTGATCGTCGCTGACGTTATCGGCGCGAGCTGTTTGCGTAACTCAACAACAAAGTCAGCACTCGATTGTTTGTGACCCTTATGAAGATTCACGGTAATGTTCCCAATATTGCCTCCAGCGGGAACACCTCCGCCCAGACTGTTCCCCGCAAATGATGAGCCAGAACCTGTCTCGCTTACGAACGATGTGACATGGGGATTTGCATACAATACTTCCTCTACTTCACGAAGAGAGAGATCGGTGCCGCCAAGGACGGTGCCCTGCGGCTTCTCGACCTGCACATACACGTAGTCAGAGTCAGCGGCTGGGAAGAATATGGATTTTAAGAGGCCGGTCGCCGGAAGCGCGATAGCAAGCACGAAGAGGCCAATCATCGATGCCAAGAAAATGTTCTGCCGTCGTTTGTGTGCGAGGAAGCGACGCAGGAACTTCTGGTACCAGTCCTTTGCCGCTCGGTTATAGCGCTCTTGGCGGGAATTATCGATAGCATGCGTCGGGTGTACGAAAAAGATAGCAAGAAGAGGAACAATGCCAAGTGCTACAAAGATACTTGCAAGCAATACGAAGATAACGGTAAAGGGGATGCTGGCCAGGAACTTTCCGATAATGCCCGTAAGGAAGAAGAGCGGCACAAATACGGCAATCGTCGTAAAGGTCCCTGCGACGAGCGGCCATGCATATTCACGAATAGCCGCAATGGCAGCAGCGTCCTTATCACCATATTTAAGCAGGCGCGTATGGAACGCTTCGACCACGACGATGCCGGAGTCCACCAAAATACCAATGGCAAGAATAAGCGAGAACAGCGACACGTTATTCAAAGAGTTTCCAGTCGCAAGCATGCCTATGAATGCAATGAGGAACGAAAGCGGGATGCTTGCGGCAGCTACCAGTGACTCGCGAAGGCCGAGCGTGCCGTAGAGCACGAGCATGACGAGTACGACGGGTTCGATACCAGCGCGCGTAAGTTCGGTCAAGCTCTTGTTCACTTCCTCTGCACCATCGTAGGAGATGACGGTATTCGTACCCGCAAGAATGCCACTCTGAAGCTCTTTCAGTTTCGCTTCTACGGCATGTCCTGTCTGCACGATATTCCCGCCGCGGCTCTTGAAGATAGTGAGCGTAAGCGAAGGCTGGGCTGGGGCGCCCGCAACGGAGACGCGCGAATAGCTTGTTGGATCTTCGAGTCCATCAACGACCTGAGCAACATCACCTACACGCACCGATGCACCCGTGGCGGTTGGAATGATGACGTTTGCCACTTCGTCGGTCGTGGTTACTGCCGACTCAAAGCGCACCGCATACTGCACGCCGTCGACAGTAATGTCTCCGGCAGGGGATGCGACTCCGGCGTTGCGAATGGCATTCGTAACGTCTGCAAGAGAGAGACCGTACTGCTCGAGACGTTCTTGCTGTCCTATTACCTGTACTTGGCGCGCGCGTACGCCGGAGATAGCGACTTTTGAAACGCCGGGTACGCGCTTTACTTCGTCGCTGACCTGCTCTGAAAGCGCCGTGAGTTCTCCTGCCGCCAAGTTTCCTGATACCGAAATTACGAGTATCGGCTGGTCGGAGAAATTCACGTCAGAAACCGTCGGCGCGAGTGCTTCCGTAGGCAAGTCGGGGCGGACTTTATCGACGGCGTCCTTGAGGAGCTGGATAGATTTATCGATGTTTGCGCTTGAGTCGAATTCAACGGATACGCTTGAGATGCCTGCGCCAGATGTTGAAGTCACTTTCGACACGTGTTCAACGCCGAGTACGCCGCTCTCGATCTTGTCGGTTACTAATCGTTCGACATCGTTTGCTGAGGCTCCTGGGAGCGCGGTTACGACGATACCAAGAGGAATAGTAATATCTGGACTCGCTTCCTTTGGTATTGCAACTATCGCGTATAATCCGCTGATAGCAAGAACCGTTACGATGAAGATCGTAAAGCTGCGCTTAGTGAGGAAGAAGCTCCAGAATTTTGTCATGGTTATAGAAGGCGGCGCTACTGCGCCGCCGTGCTTGTTGAGACGAGTACCTTCTCTCCTGCGGAGAGTCCACGCACGTCAGTAACAATGAGCATATGAGGATCAAGCGGAGTCGTCACCTGAATGCGATCGCCGACTACGTCACCGATAGTCACGGTGTGAGCAATAAGGCGCCCATCAATATCGACCGAGAATACTGAACGCGTGTCTGCCATCAGTTTGAGCGCCGTTAGTGGCAGAAGCTGTACGGACGCTGTTGCTATTGACGTTGTGGCCGTAGTTACTGATTTACTCTGATCCTCTGGCTGCGGGAAGGAGATACGTACGGCCTGACCATTTACCAAGTCGCTCCCACCTGCAACAGCAACATGTACTTCGATCTGCTTCGTTATCGGATCGAGCGCTGCTCCGACAGACGTAACGGTGCCGGTGTGTCCGCCCTCGATCGTTACGGTCATTCCTGGCGTGAGATCATCGCGATTCTGCTCAGGGATGTACGCGACGATTTCAAGCGCGCCGTTCTGAGCAACGGTTGCTACGTGCGTGAATGCACCGACGTAGTCCCCGATATGAAGTGAAAGGAAGTTAAGAGTACCGCCGATGGTAGCGCGAATGCGAGTCTTCTCGAGATTTGCCTGCGCACCGCGCAGTGCGCCGAGTGCTTGCTTGACCGAAGCATCAGACACGGCAAGCTGAGTACCCGCGGCGCTTGAGGTCGAGCCGACCTGCGCTGCAGTCTTCTTTGCGTTGTAGGCATCGCGTGCCGCTGAAAGTGCTGCAAGCTGGCCATCAACGATCCCACGCGCCTTTGCGAGTGCTGCTAACTGAGCTGCCGTCGCGTCTGACCCCTGGTCGTTGGCTGCTGCGGACAGTTCGAGCAGGAATGACGAGATAGCCTGCGTGTCTGTAGTTGCCTGGCTTAGGAGTATCGATGGATCGGTCGAATCAGCACTCGCAAGCTTGCTCTTCCATGCGTCCATGCGGTCCGAAAGCGCGTCGCGCTTTTGCGGAAGATTCTGACTTATACCGGGATTTATTAAAAGTTCTGGGCCGGTAGGCGTGGCATTGCCAAAGAAGGTGCCTACGTCGTTTTCGAGTGTGGAATCGAGCGTCGTAAAGGCCGCACGGTACGTCGTGCGTGCTGCGGTCTGAGCTTCGGCAAAAGACGTCTGCGTGTTGCCGCCTTGTACGCTTGTAATAGTGCGTGCGGCGACGGCTGCGTCGTATGCGCCCTGCGCCTGAAGCACGACCGCCGCTTCGCTAGCGTTATCAAGCTCTGCGATTATCGAGCCCGCACCTACGTGTGCCCCTTCTTTTGCGTAAACTCCTTTCACCGTACCTCCCGTCTGTGCTGAAAGCTGGGCTTCGCTCACTGACTGCACCGTGCCGAGTATGGATACGCCGTCTCCATTCCCCGAGAGGGATGAGACGCTTGAAAGGGTGACGGTGCGTTCCTGCGAAGTTTCATCCGTAACGCCTCCAGCATGTGCAAGCGCGATGCCGCCAACAATGAGCGTGGCAAGAATCGCGACAGTTACCACCTGCACCCATGTAGTAAGGCCACGAAACTGCTCCCATGTTTTCTTGATTTTTGTTACAAACGCTGCTCTGACAGAACGGAGGCCGCTGAGTAGTGGATTCATATAGTTGTTATAACGAAAAATGAGACTATGTAAAGCTTTTATGAGCGATCTCCGTTCTTGAAGAAGAGTCCCATGAAGCCCTGCATCTTCTTTTCAAACACTTCAGTGGGCACGAGCATTATGACTTTCCGTTTAGTATCGCCAACCACCATGAACCTCATCTCAGGCTCAATGCCGAGGGCTTTGCGAGCGTCGGCAGGTATGACCACTTGGCCTTTGTCATTCACTGTTGTCGTGCCGTATACGTGTCTATCGTTGCATCTCATATATTTATGAATTTTCGTAAATATACTATATGCTCGATAGTTTCCTGTGGCAAGAGAGAAGGTACCCCAGGCAGTATTGCACTTTCTTAGTAAGGATCTGCTACTCTGTAAGAGATATGAGTATATCTATCCTATGAAACGAACCTACACTTCTCTTGGCCTTATTCTTCTCATACTTGTGGTCGCTGTCGCGGCATACATGCTATATCCGGTGAAGCACACGACGACCGCGCCTATAGGCGCGGTCGCGTACGCATGCGGCGCGGGCAAGACCTTCATGGCAACCTTTGCTGCTGATGATAGCGCCGTTACCGTTGTACTCTCTGATGGACGCACGCTTACACTTCCTCACGTCATGTCTGGCTCAGGCATTCGCTATGAGCAGGGAGGCGTAGCACTTGTGGGTAAAGGTAGCGATGCATTCATCGAAGAGAACGGCACCCAGACGTACGCTAACTGTATCGTGAATGCGGGTAGTACTATGGCGACAACCACCACAACCACTACTACGAGCACCGCAACCGGCACGACCTTTACCGACCAAGGACATACCTTCTCTTTCATATACTCACCGGACCTCATTGCCTCTGGCGCGGGCATCGGATACACCCAGGCATGGACGAACAATGCGACCACGAGCGGTCTTGTGCTTGCAAAGCTCACACTTCCTAAGACATTCCAACCAAGCACGAACTTTAGTGAGGCGACGCTCACCGTCGGTACGAGTGCTGACCCTACGGCAGTAGCATCATGTCTCTCAGACACTACAGGTCTTACTACAAACAAAAGCACGGTTACCATTAACGGCACGACGTACACAAAGTTTGTCGGAAGTGATGCTGGCGCGGGTAATCTCTACCAGACGACCAGCTATCACACGAAACGCACTAGCCAGTGTTATGTCATTGAATACACTATTCACTCGACGAATATCGGTAACTATTCTCCTGACCAGGGTATAACGGAATATGACCACGCGAAGGTGAATGGTCTTCTGGATAGCGTTGTTCAGAGTTTTACCTTCCTTTAGTTTTTCACAAAGTATTCATGATGTGCTCTATAGAGTAGTAGCGTATGACCACTTCATATCGAACAAGCAATCGACAGAGCATGCAATTCAAGATGCGTATGTTTATGCGGAGGACGCGCACGCGCATCCTCACGACGCTTATTGAGCTTCTTGAAAGTGATACAACGCGTCTTGTTGCCTAGTACGCACATTCTCAGCTTGGGGTGGATGCTACTATACTGAGAATGATTCGTGCTTTGGTTCAAAGAACGGCTCGCTCCGCTCACGCATGGAAACGGATAGTTCGCTACCTTATAGCAGGAAGTGGTATTTTCCTTATCGTATTTGTCCTTATATATGCTCATCTGTTCGGTCCTGTGCAAAAGACTGCAGCAAGCGAGCAGTATATTGTTGCCATTGGCAGTACGACCGAACAGGTAATCGGTGATTTAAAAACGCAAGGGTACGTGCGTAGCTCGTGGGCGCTTCGCCTTGCATTGCTTGGCGAAGCGCAGGGAAAGTCGGTACGGCCAGGAGGATACTCCATAGCCAAGAGCATGGACACCTGGACCATTGCAAAGACACTGGTTGGCCCGCCGCAGCTAGTCTTTGTGACATTCCCGCCTGCCATACGTAAAGAACAGATGGGCGACATTCTTGCAACGGCTCTCAACTGGAATGGTGATGAGAAGCAAGAATGGAACACTACGGCTACTGAGCCCGACCCTGACTTCGTTGAAGGTGTCTATTATCCCGACACGTATCTGATCCCAAGCGACCAGACCCCGGCACAGTTTGCCGCCCGCATGCGCGGGCGCTTCACCGATGTCTTCGCACCATACGCCAAAGAAGCATTGCAAAAGGGAATGAAATGGACTGATGTACTCACTCTTGCGTCTATCGTCGACCGTGAGGCAGGTAAGGATGATAAGTCACTAGTTGCCGGAATTCTTTTACATAGACTTGATACGGGTATGAAACTTCAGGCTGATGCGACGCTTCAGTACGTAAAAGGTACGGAAGGGAATTGGTGGCCCACACCGACGAGTGCTGATAAGTATCTTGAGTCTGCTTTTAATACGTACCAGCACGTAGGTCTTCCTCCGCACCCTATTGATAACCCGAGTTTGGAGTCTATCGCTGCCGTACTCAATCCCGACAGTACAAACTGTCTATTCTATCTCCACGACAATAATCATGATATTCATTGCTCGCTTACGTATGCAGGGCAGAAGTCCAATGTGGATAAGTATTTGAAATAGAGTGGTAAAAGGTTTTAAACCTACTTTCTCAGCCAACTCGTGCTAGGGTATCGCGCTCGAGACGCGTAACATCTACTTTTTCTATAAGGCATCAGGAGCACGTATAAAGTCTTATTGACTTAAAGCGCTTTAAGTTCCTATGCTTACTAAGCGTAAATATACGCGCAATTAATTTCTTATAATAATCCATATGAATACCTCTAAAACAATAACGCTTATTACCGGCGCCAATAAGGGAATTGGTTATGAGGCTGCACGCCAGCTCATTGCACAGGGACATACGGTCTACCTTGGCGCTCGAGACAGTGCGCGAGGAGAGGCTGCTGCTGCCAAGCTCGGCGCTCGCTTCCTGCATCTTGACGTCACTGATGATGCTCTCGTGGCGTCTGCCATGCGGATAATAGAAGAGCGCGAAGGACATCTCGATGTTCTTATTAATAATGCGGGCATCTCAGGCAACACCATTGGTGCCGAAGGGCTCACGGGTCCAGATACGCTTCACGTATTTGATACTAATGCCGTAGGCGTGATACGTGTGACTCAGGCAGCTATACCTTTGTTGAAGAAGTCTGATAATCCACGCGTCGTGAACATAGCAAGCGGTCTTGGCTCGTTCGGAACGTTTACCGATCCCAATAACATGTCGGGACATGCCTTTGTGGTATACGGAGCCTCAAAGGCAGCGGTCTCGATGATAACGGTCCAGTACGCTAAAGCCGTGCCCGAGATCAAGTTCAACGCAGTCGAACCTGGCTATACCGCTACTGATCTCACCGCGGCTATCGGCGGAGGCCAGTCTCCTGCACAAGCGGCGAAGGTCATCGTGAAGCTTGCGACTATAGATACGGATGGACCTACCGGCACCTTCTCTGATATCCATGGACCGTTTCCTTGGTAGGAGAGAATTGTATACTGTGGGTATGGCAACTCCTGTCCAAGCTAAAGAAGACTTGCTGACGATCAAGGAAATGGCTGCATTATGCAGGCTGCACGAAAGCACCTTGCGCTACTATGAAAAGGTCGGCTTGCTTGCGCCTGCCATGCGTGATGAGAGCAGCGGCCATCGCAGGTATTACCGGGAAGAGGCAGATAGTATAGCGGTTATTGCATCATTGCGGGCATGCGGATTGTCGATCCAAGATATGAAGGCGGTTGAGATGTACCGGAAGCAAGGGAAACGGGGCATGAGTCTCCTTATAGAACTATTGCAATCTAATCGCGAGAAGCTGCAATCTGAGATCAACCGGCTGCAGTATTGTGCAAAGATTCTTGACGCCGCAGGGACCTACAGTAAAGACGTCAAAAAGTATGGGCGAGAACATGCGAAGTCATTAAAACCCAGCATACTGAGCGGCCATGCTATTTTTGCCTCAGTCGACACTTAGAATCTCACTCTCGCGTCACTTTTTGCTGCGCACGAGATGCGTAGAGGCGAAAGACGGTGCTATATTGATA
>CAXUAR010000026.1:0-9233 GCA_964249155.1 uncultured bacterium
GACTTGATGCCGCGCGTCCTCCATGCCGCCGACGTCTCCGTTTCCGATGATGAGCGTGCCCGACGCTAATCGGTCCCGAAGCGCGACGACGCGCGGCATCAAGTCCCAATGCGCGGCTACCTTCGACATTTCCTTGCGCGTACGCAAATGCACCGTGAGGGCTTCGATATCTTCCTTAAGTAGCACTGGAAGCCACCCATCAATATCTTCCGTGTTATAGCCGATGCGCGTTTTTACCGACACCGGCAGCCCGGACTTCTTTGCCGCGCGAATGATTTCAACCGCAACCTCCGGGTGCCGTATCATCGCCGCGCCGCAGCCTTGCTTCTCGATAGACTTGTCAGGACAACCCATATTGATATCAATGCCGTCAAAGCCTAGCTCCGCGCACAGCTTCGCGGCATATTCCATCATTGCAGGATTACTCGAAAAGAGCTGTGCGACTATAGGGTGCTCGCCAGGAGAAAAGAGTAAGTCGCGCATGAGCGGATTCTCTACGTCCTTCATGTCCTTTTTCTCCCGCGTATGGTACAGGCCGTCAGCCGAAACGAATTCCGTCCACATAACGTCGGGGCGGCCCGTCTCTGCAATGAGCCTGCGATAGGCCGGATCCGTCACGTCGGCCATAGGCGCAAGGACGAACAGAGGCTTCGGAAGTTTCTTCCAGAATGATTCCATGGGCACACTCTACCTTACTCCCCGTATTTTTTAATATAGACCTTTCCTGGGAAGCGCAGATCTACGTATTGAATGCTGCCATCGGTAAGCGTGAGTTTTGGGAGCGAAGAGGCCGCGAGTTCAGCCGCTTCTTGTTCATGGCCAAGCACGTACGTGATGCGCGTCGGACCTTGGAGCCACAGATCGGCTTCATCACCGCGAAGCGCAAGCGAAGATACGGGCACACCAAGCTGCTGAATTGAAGTTACGAATTTCAGCGCTTGAGGAATGGCAGACGAATATGAGACATGGGCTCGGATAGGTGACTGCCCTTCTGCAAGATCACGGTCAAGGACGGAAAATACGTGAATATGATTTGTGGTTGATGAGGCTGTTCCAACTTCTGAAGGATCTGCGAGCTTGAACAAAAGACCTTCGATGTCTGCATCGAAGCACGTCCCCTCCTGGTACGGTGTATCAATACTAGTACCGCACCATATAAAAGCGCTTGCACGCGTAGTCGTACGTATTTCAATTGATGAAAAAGATGTGCGAGAAAATGATACAGCAGACAAGTCAGGATTTGCATCAAGTACGGCTGCACGAATCTTTGCGTTCGGGAAAAAGAATATGGAGTTGCGAGGTACGATGTGCCAGTACGTTCCTGCAAGTGACATAAGCGTTATCTGCTGAACCACGTCTGTATCGGAGCCCTGCACCTCTATATGTTGTATACGGTCAAACGGCTGCCACAATGCATAGAATACTCCTGCAACGGTAGCGAAAACCACGAACAGAAGTATGTACCGAGCTGTCTGGCGTTTCTTCCTACGACGTTGCTTGAGGCTACCCTTTGGAAGCGGTGCGGGCCGCAGAGACGGCATAGGCGCGGACTGCGGCCGCGCTGTAGGCGCTTGCGCTTGCTGCACCTTTTTCCGCGGCTTAGCCTGTATGTCCCAAGATTTCTTTGCCGACATACGGGATGAGCGCTTTCGGCACGCGCACCGTGCCGTCTTCCTGCTGGTAATTCTCTATGAGCATCGTAAGGATGCGTGGCTGCGCGACAGCAGTGTTATTTAACGAGTGCGCGAATTGCGTCTTGCCTTCGCTATCACGATATTTAATATTCAATCGGCGCGTCTGAAAGTCATGGAAATAGGAAGAGGAATGAGTCTCACGATACGTATTCTGAGACGGCATCCATGCTTCAAGGTCATACTTCTTTACTTGACCCAGGCCGAGGTCGCCTCCGCAGTTCACCACGATGTGATAGGGCAGACCTAACAACTGCAAGAACTCCTCTGCGTTCGCAGTTAGTTCTTCGTGAAGGCGCACCGACTCGGTATGCGAGGCTTCGCACAAGACTACTTGCTCCCATTTGAAAAATTCATGCACACGTATAAGGCCTTTTGTGTCCTTGCTATGACTTCCCGCTTCACGACGGAAGCAGGGCGAGTATGAGAGAAATCTTGCGGGCAGCTGCGACGCATCGAGCGTCTCATCCATGTAGTAGCCCATCGTCGCGACCTCGCCGGTGCCCGCAAGATATTCGCCGTCTTGCGTCTTGTACAGATCGTCTTCGCCTTGCGGAAGGTAGCCGGTGCCCATAAACGTTTCTCGCCGCAAAAGCGACGGCACCATCATGGGCTCGAAATCCTTGCCGACAAAATGCGTGAGTGCAAGCTGCGTAACGGCATTTGCGAGCAGCACTCCATCGCCTTTTAAGAAATAGCCGCGGAAACCAGCGACTTTCGTACCGCGCTCAAAGTCAGCCATGCCATTAGCGCTCATAAGTTCGACATGATCCTTCGGGGTAAACGTAAACGTGCGTGGCTCGCCCCACTTCTTTATTTCCTGATTATCCGCATCGCTCTCTCCCTCAGGCACCGACATATCAGGGAGGTTAGGAACCGTGAGCATAAGCTTCTGCCATTCCTCAAGCGCTTTGGTATATTTCTCTTCTAGTTCGGCAAAACCTTCCTTCACGAAGCGCATACTCTCAATGAGCTTTTCTTTTTCCTCGCCACTTGCGAGCTGGATGGTCGTACTCATGCGATTCTGTTCGGCCTTGCGATCGTCCATCTTCTGGCGAAGCGACTTACGTTCGTCATCAACAGCAAGAAGACGATCGATATCGACGTCGATGTGCTTTTTTGCAGCTCCTGCCTTTACAAGGTGAGCATTTTCCCGGATGAAATGAATATCGAGCATAATAATACTCATTGTACGGCACAAGCGGCTCGTATAAAAGAGGGTGCTGCTTATAGAAAAATAAGGAAAATCTCATATTCTCTTTAGGATTATTTCATGGCTATTTGGCATACTAAGGGTGCGCGACAGCAAGCGAATTATGAATGGAAATAACTAAACTATCTTCAGCTAACTTTCCTGATCAGTTGCGGGAAATACCTCAACCACCTGATTCGCTGTGGATACGTGGGTCGATGCCGTTGCCTGGAAAAAATACTGCACGTGATACGAAGTTTCTTGCGGTTGTTGGCTCACGAGCGCTCTCAAGCTATGGACGCCAAGCATGCGAATCCCTTATCGGAGGACTTGCCGGCTATCCTCTATCTATTGTCTCTGGGCTCGCGCTTGGCGCGGACGCCTGCGCTCACAGGGCTGCGCTTCGAGCAGGACTTCACACCATTGCTATTCCAGGCTCAGGACTTTCGGACGAGGTGATAGGACCGAGAACTAACCTAGGACTATCCAAAGACATACTGCGCGCAGGAGGCGCGCTCCTGAGCGAACACCCGCCCGACTACACAGCACATCCGTACGACTTCCCCTCACGAAATCGCATCATGGTGGGACTTTCGCATGCGGTGTTGGTGATAGAAGCAGGAAGCAAGTCTGGCACACTTATAACCGCGCGCATGGCCGTAGATTATAATCGTGAACTTTTGTTCGTTCCTCACCGCATTGGTGACACTCACAGCTTCGGGTCGCACATATTCCTTCGACTTGGTGCTACCCATGTGAGCGAACCGTTGCATATAATCGAAGCACTTGGCATACCTGCCAACGAAACTACTATGGAAAGCAAGTATCTTGATCTATCAGAAGCAGAGAAGAAACTATACAATCTCCTTGAAGAATCGCGGTCACGGGACGAGCTCATCCGTGAGAGCGGACTCCCGGCATATGAAGTTCTCTCACTGCTCGGAATACTTGAAATGAAAGGTGTATTAAAAGAAGAATATAACCTATGGCGACGAATAATGTAGATCTGTTTCTTGGTGGAAGTTTGGACTGACCTCTTGACTATATATAGGAAACCGCGCTATTGCTTAGAAACATGGCACCTACTAAGGGAAAGAAATTATTGATCGTTGAGTCGCCTGCAAAGGCACGTACCATACAGCAATACCTCGGAAGCGACTATGAGGTGCTTGCCTCTGTGGGTCACGTGCGCGACCTTCCAAAGTCAAACAAAGACGCTGTAGACATTGAGGATGGCTTTGTTCCCCGGTATGTCGTATCGGCTGATAAGCGGGAAATAATCGAGAAGATACAGGTAGCAAGCAACCGCGCGAGCGAAGTATTTCTTGCAACCGACCCCGACCGCGAAGGCGAAGCTATTGCCTGGCATATTCAGCAGGCTGTTGGACTCAAATCACCAAAGCGTGTGGTCTTCCATGAAATTACCAAGGCTGCTGTCGAGGAAGCACTTGCCCACCCGCGTCTCATTGACCAAGACCTTCGCCAAGCACAAGAAGCACGGCGGGTGCTTGACCGCATCGTGGGCTACGACCTTTCAGGTCTCATATGGAAGAAAGTGCGCTATGGCCTTTCGGCAGGACGCGTGCAATCACCCGCGCTCCGCATTCTGGCTGAGCGAGAGCGCGAGATAAAAGCATTCGTTCCCGTTACGTACTACGTACTTGATGCAGTACTTAAAGCAAAGAGCAATGCAGGAAGCTTGGAGTTCCCAGCGACCTGCGTAGAGCAGCCGGAAACGTCGGAGGAAGCTGAACGCATCGTTACGCTCGGCCGCGCGGCAAGCTGGAACGTTGCAGACGTAACAACCCGTGCTGAAGAACGTAATCCGCGTCCGCCGTTTACGACTTCTACGCTTCAGCAGGCAGGTTCAACACGCCTTGGCTTCTCGCCGTCGCGCACTATGCGGGCTGCCCAGAAACTCTATGAAGCCGGGCACATCACCTATATGCGTACTGACTCAGTGAACCTTGGTAAAGACGCTATTGCAAGCATTGCAAAGACCGTAGACAAAGAATTTGGAAAGGAATACACACACGTACGAACATATGCGACTAAAAGTAAGAATGCGCAGGAAGCCCACGAAGCGGTGCGTCCGACTGACTCTTCAAAGACTCGTGCAGGTGCAACGCCCGACGAAACCCAACTGTACGAACTTATTCGTGTCCGCACGCTCGCGTCCCAGATGGCTTCAGCACTCGTTGAGCGCACAACCGTAAAGTCTCAGGCAGACGCTGATATTCCGGCATTCTCGACAACCGGTTCGCGCGTCATCTTCCCTGGCTGGCTGGCTTGTGATACACGCGCTCGCGGCGAAGACGTAGAAGTACCAAAACTCACGACAGGAGAACCGCTGAGCCTTATCTCACTTGGAAGTCTAGAGAAGCAAACTGAGCCACCACATCGTTACACCGAGGCAGGACTCATTAAAGAACTTGAAAAACGCGGTATTGGCAGACCATCCACGTATGCGTCCACCATGAAAACTATTCAGGACCGCGGCTATGCTGAAAAGACGGGTCGTACCCTCACACCAACAGCTACTGGTATGGTTGTAAGCGGCTGGCTCGAAGAGCACTTTGCTGACTACGTTTCTGACTCATTCACGGCTGTGATGGAAGACGAACTCGATGAGATCGCACGCGGCGAGCGTGGGTATCGCGCAACCATGCAAGAGTTCTATGGACCATTTGAAAAAGCCGTAGCAGCAAAAGACAAGCTCCCTAAAGCCACATCACTCGGCTCCGTACCCGATGAATTCCCATGCCCAATCTGTGGATCAAAGATGGAATTCAAGCTTGGTCGAGCAGGCATTTTCATGAGTTGTACTCGCTACCCTGACTGCGAAGGCGCGCGCCAGGAAGATGGTTTAGAGCTTTCAGCGGATGAGCCGATCGGTATGCACCCTGATCTCGGCTATCCTATTTTCATACGCACTGGTCGCTATGGTCCGTACGTAGAAATGCCGCTTCCGCAGGATTCGGCTCTAGAAGAACCCACCGCTAAAGCAGTGATAGAAGAAGTCCCAGAAAGTACTGAACACGACGTATCTGCAAAGGGAAATAAAAAGTCTACTAAGAAAGTGGTTAAGAAGAAAGGCCGTCCCAAGCTCGTCGCAAAGCGCGCGAGCATACCTTCCGGTACTAACCTCTCGACCGTAACCCTTGCTGACGCAGTCCGCTACCTTTCGCTTCCGCGCGAGCTTGGCATGCACCCATCAACCGGAAAACCAGTCATAGCAAATACCGGACGCTTTGGCCCATACGTCGCGCATGACGGCGAATTCCGCTCAATTAAAAAGCAAGATCCGTACACCATTACGCTTGATGAGGCACTTGTTCTTATAGCAGAGCCGAAAAAGCCGCCGCGTGGCGTAGAAATTGTTCGTGAGGTCGGTAAACATCCGCGCACGGGCAAATCAATAGTGCTCTCTAAATCTAAACAAGGACTCTTCCTTAAAAAAGGCCTCCGTCGCATCTACCTTCCTGAAAGCCAAAATGCCGACGAGCTTACTCCTCTGGAGGCGGCTGACTATCTAAAATAATCAGCAGAAAATTTTCCTCCTGCTCGGCTCGTCAGCCTGCGCAGAGCCTTTTTACTACGTGCCTTGCTCTGCTTTTACATTGGCTGTGTAGCATTTTAAGGGTATCCTTGTCGTAATGACTACCGTCAAGCAAATCACGGCGGCAATGACTGATCCAACGTCGGAAGATATCGCGCTTGTAGAAAAGGCATATCTCTTCTCTGAGAATGCGCACAAAGACCACGCTCGCTATTCTGGTGAACCGTATTTCTTGCACCCCGCAGCCGTTGCGTTGCATCTCGCAGAACTTGGTATGGACGCTGACACTATTGCTGCAGGACTTTTGCATGACACGGTTGAAGATACCGGCGTGCTTATAGAGACCATTGAGACTGAATTCGGTCCGGACGTTGCCTTTCTCGTCGATGGCGCTACCAAGCTTGGTAAGCATAAATACCAGGGCGCTGAGCGCCATGCTGAGTCATTACGGCGATTACTTGTAGCAACCTCTGCTGACGTCCGAGTCCTTATCATCAAGCTCTGCGACAGGTACCACAACATGGTCACGCTTCTGCATGTGCCGGAACACAAGCGTAAGCGCATAGCACTTGAGACGCTTGAAATATATGCACCGCTCGCAGATCGCCTTGGCATGGGTAGCATGAAACGTGAGCTCGAAGACCTTGCCTTTCCCGCAGTAGATCATGACGCATACCACCATGCGCTCGAAGTACGAAAGTTGAAGTCGAAAGAAACGGAAGCAGGGCTCGTGCGCGTACAGAAAGATCTTCAGCATGCGCTTGCTCGCCGCGGCATAACCGGCTTTCGCACCGACATTCGCATGAAAGGCCTCTGGAGTCTTCACCAAAAACTGAAACGTAAGGATGATGACATTACGCGCATTCACGATATAGCTGCACTACGTGTTATCCTACCGACGATTGATGATTGCTACACAGCACTTGGCGTTATCCATTCACTTTGGAAGCCACTTCCAGGGGAATTCAAAGATTATATATCCTTTCCAAAACCAAACGGCTATCAGTCACTTCATACAACTGTGCTGACTCCCGACGCTGGTATTGTGGAAATGCAAGTGCGTTCCGAAACTATGCACCAGGAAGCACAATACGGTATTGCGTCGCACATGTCATACAAGCAACTACGCATTGCAACTCAGAAGCTTGAGGATGGTGCACAGAAGCAGGCGTTCGAACGGCTTTCTTTCTCGTGGATGCGCGGCCTTGTACCAACGCTTCTTCATTTGCGTTCGCGTGATACGAACGAAACACCTGAATCACCATCCAAACGTGAAAAGAAGAAACAAGAGGCACCACGCTGGCTTGCCGAGCTTGCCGATGCGCACGCACCGGCAGCTGGATCACAAGAATTTGCTACGGGACTACGCGAAGACTTTTTCTCGCACCGCGTATTCGTATTTACTCCCCGCGGTGATGTTATTGACCTTCCCGTAAGCTCAACACCCATAGACTTCGCCTACGCGATACACAGCGAGCTCGGGCACCACACGAACGGAGCAAAGGTAAATGGAAAGATGGTGTCATTTGATACTCCTCTGCACAATGGCGACGTAATTGAAATACTAGAAAAAGCTTCAGCACGACCAACTGCGAAATGGCTTGAGTATGCACGCACGAGTATGGCTCGCAGGCACATACGCTTAAGCTTAGACCTCGATGAGCGAGGAACTATTTCTTCAAGAGGGGTGCTTAAGCCGGTAAAGCTTCGGAAAAAGCGCGCGCCAAAGGATGACAAAAAGCTATAGATGCTAGACCGTAAAGTTGTGGACTGAGTATAAGTCTTCTTCGGGCTCGGTAGGAGAAACGTCAGAAATAGGGGTAGTATTCGCATGCACAGGATTGCCTTCTGAAAATACAGATCTTGATTCTCCCGAAACCACTTCTGCAACAGCGGCACTTGCTTCAGGCGACATACGCGATTGCTCTTCCTGACGCTCAGCGAGGATAGCGGCAATATGAGAAAGGTCTTCGGGTGAGAAGAATTCGATAAGGACTCTACCGCCCTTCGGGCGGTTCTCAATAAGCACGCGCGTACCGAGCGTTTCCGTAAGGCTACGCTCGAGCTCCATCATTTCTGGTGTCTTGTCGTGCTTTCGGATTTTGTCTTGCGCAAGACGGCGCGCCATTTGCTCGACTACGCGGACTGACGTTTTCTTGAGTACGATTTCCTTAAAAAGCGTATCGCGCTCTTCTGGCCTGTCCGTAAGCATGAGCAATGCGCGTGCATGGCCTTCGGTTATTTCCTTGTTTACGACTGCCTGCTGCACGGCTTCCGGAAGCTGGAGGAGGCGAATAGAATTAGAAACATATTCGCGGCTGCGGCCGATCTTCACGCCTATTTCTCCGTGGGTGATGCCGAATGTTTCCGCGAGCTGTGCGAGAGCTTTTGCACGGTCGATAGAGTTCAGGTCTTCACGCTGGAGGTTCTCGATTATCGCGAGCTCGAGCTTCATTCTGTCCGTCTGTTCACCGGCACGGATTACGACAGGCACTTCGCGAAGACCAATCAGCTTGCTAGCGCGCAGTCTGCGCTCTCCTGCTATGAGCTCATACACAGTCTGCAGCCCACCCTCAGGCTTCTCAATATCCTTGCGCGTGACCACAAGCGGCATGAGCACGCCATACTGGCGAATGGATTCTGCAAGGCTTTTGAGGTTCTCTTCGTTAAACTCGATACGCGGCTGGTACGGGTTCGGCTTGATTCGGTCTACTTCCACCCAGAACACCGAATCGTATTTCGTCGGAATGTACGTCTCGTCCTTCATTACTATGCATTCTAGCATCCGTAC
>CAXUAR010000027.1:0-6510 GCA_964249155.1 uncultured bacterium
GTACTGCACCACCAACTACACCCATGCCGATACCTATGAGTCCGAACTTCGGGTAGAGGAATATCGTACCCACTATAATGCCCAGGTTGTAAAGCACGGGTGAGAGCGCGAACAGGAAGAATCGCCGTTCCAATTGCGTCACGCTTGAGAGAATACTCGAGAGCCCAAGCAGTATCGGTTGGATCAGCAGAATGCGCACGAGCAAGATGAACTGATCGGCATACTGCGGCGACGTAAAGGCTGGGAACAATCGGAAGAGAAACAGTGGCGCAAAGATTGCCACTAGCGCGCAGAAGATGCCACCAAAAATAAACAGGAACGATGCGGTCTGCGATACCAGCTGACGTGCGGCAGCACGGTCTTCGGTCTTTAGGAACTTCGAAAGCCTGGGAATAAGCACATACGCTGACACGAGCGAAACCACAAGCGCAAAGACCAGGTCCGGAATCTTAAATGCTGCGTAATATACGTCCAGTACCGTTCCAGCGCCAAATGCATGCGCGAATATGCGGTCACGCAGCAACGCAAGAATCTGCGATGCGAGCGTGAGGCCTGCAAGCAGGTACGCGGCCTGATGTAGGCCGCGTACTGGTGCGCTTATTTTTTCTAAGATGTTTCGCACCATACCGTTACTGCACTACCGAGCAGGGGTCGTTGCGGAGGCACCTGTGGCAGGGGTCGTGGTCGTTTCCTTAATTCCTACCTGCGGGATGCCGAGCGCTCCCTGGCGGGATAGCGGGAACGGATTCTTTCCTGCTACGAGAGACGCGATATCAGGAGCCACGGCCGTTGCGTTCTCAGACGAGAGCGCAGCAATAGCACGAAGTTGCGTTAGGGCATCCGTATACTGTCCTTTGGTTGCGTACGCAACGGCAAGGAAGAATCGAGCGTTCGCATACTGCGCGTTCTGATCGACTGCAGCAGAGAGAGCCTGGATAGCACCATCCATATTTCCTGTTCCAAGACGGAGAATTCCAACTTGGAAAAGCACGTTCTGGTCGGTTGGCGCGAAGTAGAGCGCAGCCTCTGCAGCCTGAAGCGCCTCTGCGGCCTTACCCTGCTGCACTTGGAGCTGTGAGAGCAAGAGGATAGCCTGAGTATAGTCGCGCTTGAGGCCGATAGCCATCGTAAGGTCTGTTACTGCGTCTGCGGCATTTCCCTGAGCAATCTCAAGCTGTGCGAGTGCGTACGGAAGTGTTGGGTCCGTAGGACTCAGCGTTATCGCATGATCGTACGCAGTCTTTGCGTTATCGTACGCGCCTGCGATCTTGAGTGGTACAACCGTCTGGTAAACATTACCGAGAATGACCCAGTTCTGGTAATTATTCGGCGTTATCTGAGTCGCCTCTGTCGCAGCCTGGATGCCACTTGAGAGCGCTGCCTGAAACTGTTGCTGCGCCTGCGCTGGGGACAAGGTCGTGTCGTTTGCGACGGTTTGCATCTGGCTTATGCTCGCCGCAGCGGCGAGCTGATAGGCGCGGTCAGACGGCGCAAACAATACTGAGCGCTGAAGGTCGGTTTCGGCACTCGCAACGTTTCCAGCGCTGAGCGCCTGGGATGCCTGCGCATACGCGACGCTTCCGAGGTAGCGCTCTATAACCACGTAGGCGGCAACGACACTTGCAAGCAAGAGAAGGGTGAGTCCGAAGACGATCATAAAGCCAACGCGCGGATTGCGAGCGAAGATAACACCCCACTCACGGCGGCTGCCGCCATAGCGCAAGCTCGAGACGAAGAGTCCTGCCAAGAAGAATCCTACCAAGAGAACCACAGGCCCGGGCACCGTCGCGATAGCAAGGATAAATACATAGAGCGAGCCTACGAATGTCGCAATAGACACAAATCTAGCAAACGGTTCCTCAGGTGCACGGAATAAGAGCGAGCGAATACCAATGAATAAGAAGAGTCCAAGAAACGCGAGCCATGCAAGGACGCCTACGATACCGGTTGTAATGAACGACGTCGGTATGAGTCCAATACCTGACGTAAAGTCTACGTTCCAGAAGATTGTGTCATTAAGGCTTCGGTCACGAAACGTAAGCCACTGCTGCCCGAACGTACCAGGACCTGAACCGAAGAGCGGAGACGACGCGTACGTATGGCTTCCGACGTCGAATGTTGACTGCCACGACGGACGCACATCAAGATAGCTCGTACCAAACGCATTCACGAGTGAAGCGCCTATCGTCCCGCCACTAATAAGAAAGAACAAAGAAATGATCAAAACGCCAAGTGGCGCTGCTAATCCCTTTGCATCGCTCTCATGGACTGAATCGGATTCGGTCGAAAGGATTGATACTCCTTCAAAATCTTCATCGGGAACGGTACTCCCACGACGCATGATTGCTTCAATAAAGAGGCCGAGAGAAGTCAAGGCAACGAGCGTCCAGATAAGGGATGAATTAACGAGTGCAAGCACTATGAGCCCGAGCGCGCCAAGCGTCCACATGAACTTGCGCGAGCGCGAAGAAAGCATAAGGAATCGCATCGCAAGTAGTGACAGTGTAATGTAGAGACCCATGAGCATACCAAGGTCGGCAAAGGAACCCACAAGATTCGTTGTGGCTGCAAACTTGGTGCTTGCTACACGACTGAGGATAAAGAACAGTATCTGTGCGACAACCACAAGAGCAAGCGCGATGCTTCCAACCTTGAAGAAGATACGATACTGATTATTCCGCCGGAACGTGAGCGCGACGAGCGTCGCAAACGCTGCAAGGATGAGCATAAATCCGAACGTATCGGTTTCAAGTTCAGTACCTAAGAGTCCCGCACGGATTCCTGCCCCTGAAAACAGGGTAGACAACACATAGGCAATCGGCACTAGCCAGAAGGCTCCAAGGAGCGCTACCGGCGGTACGATGATGTTCCCGCGCGTAAGGCGAGCAAGGATGTAGAGCGCAAGAGAGATGAGACCTCCGATCGCTATCAGGGATACTTTGCTGTACAAGAACGGTATCGTTGCAGAGGGAATAAAGAGCAATACAGATGCTGCCGCAGTAAGCGAAAGCAGCCATATGGCAAGCATATCGAACGTTACGCGTCGCGGGTGAGACGCAGTCGATACAGGGTGTGTATCATTCATATAGTTTTATACTCCGTAATTACGGGATTAAACCCTAGAACCTAGTAATAACTTAGTAAGTATACCTCGCACTATAGCGAGAAAGATCCATATGTATGTGCAGAACCCGCCTTGCGGCGGGTTCTGCATGGGTCGGATCGATACTATAAGCCGAGTTCTGGCGTGGTGGGGCTGTAGGCGGCACCACGGACGATCATCTATCTAGGCCTGCCGTTACCGGCAGACTCAAGCGGCGCTCCGCGTGCTTGTTGAGAAGCTTCGGTACGGCCTTGCACAGGGATAAGGATTTAGCCGTTTCACCTCTCTGGTCGCCCAGAGAGCTCGTCTAGCAAGACCCTAGGGTCTTGCTAGACGGTTCCTGTCTTTCGTCGGAACCGTCTCTGTTCGCACCTCGCGCATTGCTGCGGACGGGCATTACCCGCTATCTTTCTGCATTCCTTACGGAGTGCCTGTGCTCGGACTTTCCTCTCGACCTTTCGGCCGAGCGATCGCCTGTATCGGTCCTGGTAGCATTATACCACTTCTACAGAATTTCGCACGTACCGGCGACGCACGCCAATTCCTTCTTAAGTTCGGTCTCGTCCACGCGCTCATAGAGCATGAGCTTCGCGTAGTCGACGACCGGGAAATTCTTCATACGGGTCTCGTACTGTTCTTTGGTGATAGTTTCGTATGGCGCGAGGCGGTAGACATGGTTATCGCGCGGAAGGAACGAAAGACCGCCGACGATATCCCAGTGCTCGTAAACCCAGTTAGCAACTTTGATCCACTCGTCGTCGCCTACCGAGATAGTCACTGATGGGTTGTGCTCAGTGAAGTTCTTCTTCACAAGCATCCAGTGCTCAAGCTGATCGAGTGCTGAAATATCGTCCTTTGAGATTGCGCCTTCTGGGGCTTTCACTGGAAACTCAAGTACGTACGTATTTGCGGTCTCAGCATCCTGACCCACTTCGGGGAAGAATGGCACCCCTGCGTCGCGCATGAACTTGAAGAGTGAGTCAGTAGCAGAAACACGGATGCGACGGATGTAGTACGGAGCATGGCGCGCGTGCATACCGCTTGCAACATCGAACGTCTGCGAAACCGTACCTGAAGGCTTTACGCAGGTGATGGCAGTCGATACATTGACTTCAAATTTCTCTGCGTACTTCTTATTGGTCTTAATACTTTCTGCACGCATTGCCTTCAGTATGTCTGCGTTGCGGACTGCCTTGCTATCCCACTGGCCGGTGATAGACACGCCGAGCAAGCGCTCGTCTTCACAGTTCTTCGTCCAGTCCTTTGAAAGGTAGCCTAAATTGGTGAGTGTTGATTGGTAGGTGCCGAGAATAGTCGCAAGTCGCGCCTTGCGAACAAGCGACTCCCTGGTGTCGTCAGCGCGCGCAATAACCTCGGTGAGGTTACAGAATTGCTTTGACTTGAGGATGATCTCGCCGCAAGGATTAGCTCCAGGAAGTCCTACGATTTTCCCATTCTTCACATAGCCGGTTTCTTCCCATAGCTTTATGCGACGTTCTGGAAGCTGGCCCATAAGCCCACTGCGGTTAAAGATTCCGCGCTCGCCTGAACGGCTCTTTACCAAAGCCACCCATTCGTCCATGAACTCTTCGTTCGATGGCTTCTCAAGGTAGACCGCTGAGTTATTGGCAATGGAGCGGTGCGGATCGCTCATCCAGAACTGGCCTTTCTTCGCATCGCGAACCTGCTCATCGTCGAGATCTGAAAGGGAAATCATGGCGCTGCGGCGTACGCCGCCGGCCACCACGCACTCGCCTATCTTGCAGATAATATCATGCGCATCGATGTTGCGGAGGCGGCGGCCCTGGCGAGCGAGAATACGGTCGCGCGAGAATGCGAGGAGCGAGCGAAGAGGCTCGGGGCCTGAAGCCTTGCCACCCATCACTTTAAGGCGTGCGCCTGCAGGACGAATCTTCGAGAAATCAAAATGAATTTCCTTTCCTTCATACCATGTCGTAAGTCCGAGTGTAAGCGCATCGCACCAACCCTTTTTAGAATCTTCAACAACGTGCAATGGAAGTGTCTCTCCTGTCTGAAGTTGAATCTGTGGAAGCGCCTGAATGTTTGCGCTTTCAACGGAGTATCCAACACCCGTACCACACATAGAGATGTACATAATTTCTGCGAAGTCACGGAGCTTACTTGGCGCAATGTATGAACAGTTGTATGCAGCAACATTGCAACGACGAACCGCTTCGCCTGCAAATTGCATGAGGCGCATGCTTGGCATCACCTGCTGACTGAGAATAGCTTCGCGAAGTTCTGCGTATTCTTTTTCAGAAAGCTTGGTGCCGATGTTCTCACGCATGAAATTCATGTAGCGGTCCACCGTTTCGATCCACGTCTCGCGCCGTCCTGCCTCTGAGTTCCACTTTGCGTAGCTACGAAGGTATACAAATTCTCCGAGCGCATTATTCTTGAAATATTTCTTACTTTCGTCGGCGAGTGCACGTACTTCCGCAGGGATTTCGATATTCTCAGAACGAAGCTGATTGCGCTTATCGCGATAGAGAATGTATGCCTTTGCTGTTGCGGTAAAATCGTTAAGCATGAGCTGCTTCTCGATAGCGTCCTGTATGCCTTCGACGGTCGGCAGGAAATTCTTATACTTCTTTGCAAAGCGAGCGAGCTCACCTGCTACCTGATGCGCTACCAGTACGGCATCATCCTCGCCGCCTTCGTTTGCAGCTGTCATAGCCTTGTTTGTGACGCTTACGATTTTCTCGAACGAGAATGGCACGACGCCTCCATCGCGCTTCTCTATCTGAGAAATGAGTTCGCGATACCGCTTTGTCTCCCTGCTTTCAGGCACTACCTCTTCCTTACTGGGCTGGGCGGCCTTAGTAATCTTCTTTGCGGGAACAGCGGGCTTAACGGCCCTTGGCATTGGGGACATAGTGGTAGAAGGTGATGATAATAGGCGCCGAGGTAGGAGTACTGAATCGTGTCGACGTAGGTCTATTGTATCGCTCTTCATATAAATCACACTGTGGAGAGTGCGCACTCTAGGATTTATTTTCCGCTTGGCAAGTGCGGTTACTGCGTTGCAGGCAGATGAACGTCAGTCCCGATAGTCCAGCCGCGCCGCGCCGCTTCTCCTGCGCGCGTTTCAAGCACAAATCGAACAGGTTGTGGTGGATAGAATGCTTGGGGATACGTTGCGGGAGAAACTGATGCATCGATAGCAATAATTTTACCCGTGTCCGAGAGCCAAATCATATCGATGGGCGTAAGCATATCTTTCATCCAGAACCCATACTGTTTAGCTACAGGAAAAACAAACAGCATGCCATAGTTCTGTGGTATGTCAGCGGGGCCTCCTAGGCCGCGCTCCTGAGCTACGTCCGTAGTAACTATTTCAAAGTGCATAGCAGAAATAGTAAGTGTTGAGGGCGCTGTAGATGTCG
>CAXUAR010000027.1:6520-7905 GCA_964249155.1 uncultured bacterium
CCTGCCGAGTGCGGATAGAAAAAAAAGACAAGCGAGAATATCAAAACGAGGGCGAGCAGACCATAAAGGACATGATGTCTTTTAAGATTCATATACTTTCTATTCTATCAGGTCTACCGGGTACAACAGCATCTCTCGCGGTATACTAGTGCATATGCAGAGCAATTTTAAAGATACAGTTTCTGCGGTAGTCGCGAGTATCCCTAAAGGCAAAGTAGCAACGTATGGCCAAGTTGCAGCACTCGCTGGAAACCCGAACGCGTCACGCGCGGTAGGTATGATTATGAGCAAGAATATCGACACGAAAGCCGTACCGTGCCATCGTGTCGTCGGCTCAACAGGCGCACTGACCGGCTACGCCTATGGCAATGGAATTAGCACCAAAAAGCAGCGCCTCCAAAATGAGGGCATTAAGTTTAAGGGTGAGAAAGTCGATCTTACAGAGTCGAAGTGGGAACCAAAGTAATAGGCAAAAAGCCAGACTAGAAATTAGTCGTTTGTGGTGAGCCGAGTCCCGTTACATAGTCGTAGTGGGTACGGGCAGTGCAGTAATATCCACAGAGACCGTTCTCGCCACTAATAATGTCTCGGAAGTAAGATGTACTCTTGCTAGATGATTTATCACTATAGAAATTTGTATTTCCAGCTCCAGTACCGAGCGCGGCGATTGCCGCCCACTGTGGCGCGCCTGCGGAGGTGCCTCCTACCGTGCGCCACGTACCATTATGAATGACGGGGAATCCAGTAGAGGGGTCAGCATCATACGAAACATCAGGTACGGCGCGCCTTCCCTGTGATTTAGGTATAGAGAATGTTGCTTGATATGATGGAGCTTTTTCATATACGCTGATTCCGCCACCACTTCCCGCCCACGCAGTTTCTTTGCTGAAGAGACCATCTGATGTAAAAGAAAGAGAGGTACCTCCTACAGAAATCACGTTTGGCGATGCAGCAGGCCACGAAACTCCCGTGCCGTTATCACCCGAAGACGCAAAGAACTGCGCACCGGAGACACTGGTAAAATGACTATCACGTACCGTCTCATCCGAGAACTCTCTCCCTCCCCAACTCATAGAAATCGCCGATATTTCTCTTTGCTTTGCGGCATAGTCTACGGCAGCCAATAGATTTATTCCGCTTGGGGTCGCAGCTTCTATGAGCAGTATCTTTGCTTGTGGTGCTATAGCATGCACCCATTCTATATCGAGCGCAGTCTCATATTCCCATCCATTGCGTGCCTTTGTTTCTTTAGCCGACATAGGATGGACCGTGAAGCAACCGTTCTGCACTGTACACGCAGGTAGACCAAATTGCGTATCAAAATCCTTAAGATCTTGCGAGATTGTTGTGTTGGCATACGCACTAATTATTGCAATCGTTCCTTT
>CAXUAR010000027.1:7915-8936 GCA_964249155.1 uncultured bacterium
GATTATAAATCTTCTTTATTTGTGAGGGTGTGATACCTTTAGGCGTTTTTCCAGTCGTGGCAAAGATGTGAATAGGCGGATGAGCACTAAAATTGGCAAAATGGTATGCGGCTTGCGCAGGTTCTGCAAACAATAGGAATGAAAGAATAACGACGAAGAATGGTGTGACACTATTCATATCCTCCATTCTGCAATTCCATTCATACGAAAAAACTCAGGAGCTTTTAAAGTTTTCCTGAGTTTTTTATAGTTTCTTGGCAACCTCTTTAGTCGTCGGGATCGATAAAAGTATACGAAAATTGAGGCACATGTACCAAAAAAGCTCGACTTTTCAGGAAGCTTATTTACTTTGAGCTTAGATATATGTGGATAACTTTTCGGTTTATTTTCGGTATTATTTACTATAATCATATCATGATCACAAAGAGACAGCGACAAATACTAGATTTCATTAAAGTTTACGATGAAAAAAATGGCTATGCCCCATCCCTTAAAGAGATAAAGGGGCATTTCAAGCTGGCTTCTGAATCTACAGTGCATCAACATCTCACGACACTTGAGGAAAAGGGATACCTCTTTAAGGAAAAGAATCAACCTCGAGGGGTCAAAGTAGTTGCTGATCCCAAAGAAAAACTCACGGATGATTTGAATACTGTCGAAGAGCCCCTTACAAAAATTCCCGCAAATATAAAAACTAAGCGTAAGCTTGTAAATAAATTGAACGATTTAGGTGCGGCAGAGTGGATACCTGAGACAATATCAGTTTACGTACAAAGAGGCTTAGGGGCAGGGCACGAAGAAGCTAAGATAGAAAAACAACACCCAGCCCCCTACTCGTTCCAAGACGTTAGCCGACTTGTCAGATTTTTTACAAAAACCAACGATTTAGTATTAGACCCATTTTGCGGTGTAGGATCTACCTTGAAGGCATGTGCGGTTAACGGCCGCAGGGGCGTTGGGATTGAAATTGTTAAGAAATATGTGGATCTTACAAAAGAAAGATTGGGCAAAGAATTGAAAT
>CAXUAR010000028.1:0-2645 GCA_964249155.1 uncultured bacterium
AGCCGGGAGTTGTCGCACTCCCTGCAACCACGCTTCGGGAAATCACTGCTTCTTTTTCAGGAACCGGCACCATAACGCTTGAGCATGGCGGCGAGACAGTCGTCATAAGCTCGCCTGCAGGCCGCAGCCAGCTTAAAACTCTTTCCTACGAGGATTTCCCCACACTACCATTCCCGGAGGCGTCAGCAGCAAAATTCAGCCTTTCAGGGAGCGCGCTTCGCGCGCTCGTCCTCACCGTTGCACCATGCGCGTCCCCATCGACCGTACGCCCTGAGCTCGGAAGCATATTGCTTTCAGCCGAAGGTGGTGTAATTAAAGCAGTCGCGACTGATTCTTTCCGTCTCGCGGAGAAAAAGATAGCAATTCCAGGCACTATTAGTCCATTCTCAATACTTATTCCGGCGAAGAATGCCATCGATATCGTACAAACTCTTCCGGATACGGACGTGGAAGTACTTGTGGACGAACATCAATGTGCTTTTTCCTGGCCTAACGGCATCGTGACCACTCGCCTTGTGACTGTTCCGTACCCTGACTATGCACAGATAATCCCTAAAGCATTCGTGTCTGAAGCAACCATGCTCCGCAAGGATTTCGAGTCAGTGCTTAAGCGCACCGCAGTATTCTCAGACTCGTTCCAGAAGGTCCGTATAGGATTTGTAGGAGAAGATAAGCGTGTGATGTTTTCAGCGCGTAATAGTGACGTTGGCGAGTCTTCAGAAGGTGCGCCGGCGTCAGTCACGGGAGAGTCTATCGAACTCTCTTTTAATCACCGCTACCTTTCAGCACCTATCCCGCTTATAGCGACAGAAAATCTCTCATTGTCATCAGCAGGCATTGGCAGGCCGCTCGTCATACGAGGAGTGGGTGATAATACGCTTCTGTATCTCGTGATGCCGATGAACCAGTAAAGAGTATGGAACTGAAGCTTGGTGACATTATTGCGCGGCTGAAAGTACCAGGGCTTAAAGAATCCAATGAACGACACGTAATCGCAAAGCTACTTTCCGACACTCTCGGTATGCCTGTGCAACCAAAGCAAATAACGCTCAAGGACGGTATTCTTTCCGTCGCAGTCCCGCCCGTCGTGAAATCAGCGCTCCACACAAAGGAGACAGAGATTTTAGAGCGCGCTATAAAAGAAGGGGTGGGTGTACGAAGTATCAGATAGGGCAGAGTTCAATACCTGAGGATAGGTATGGACATCCCCGTCGCTACCCATGGCTGTGGGTTGAACGACATTTTCCGGACTGGGAAGATCCATATGCGTACTGGTAATACAGAAGCTGAAAACCATCTGGTAAGTAGGCTTTTATTTGTTCAAAAAAGTTCCACATCGTGCCGGACCATTAGCTTTGCTATAGTTGAGTTATGAAGAAGGTTGAATCTAGGCCGATGCATAGAATTCCTGAAGATTTGCGAAGAGCCTTGTCGACTGCGCCCAAGGCAAAGGTGGTCTGGGACGATATCACGCCGCTGGCGCGCAGCGAATGGGTTTGCTGGGTTACGTCTGGGAAGAAAGCTGAGACGAGAGGTATTCGTCTTAAGAAGGCACTCTCAAAGCTTACAGGAGGAATGCGTAGACCGTGCTGCTGGGCTGGGTGTACGCACAGGTAAGACAAAGCCCCGACCGCTGCGCGGTCGGGGCTTTGTCTTTGCACTTCATACTACTGACTAGTCGCTGGCACTTGGTCGGTCGGTGCTGGCAGTACCTCAGGTGTCGTTGATGCTGTTGAAGTTCCTGTTGCACCAAAACCAGCGCCAATAGGGTATTCCCAATAAGGGAACTGACCATCGCTCTGGGAATTTCCTCCGCTACGAGGATCGTCTTTGTTTACCCAGTACAGAATGTCATGGAACGCTGTGCCGTCGCTGTAGAGGCCGCGAAGGGCACCAGGAACGCTGTCGGGGATTGGCTGCGGCGGAGTAAAGAATTCCTGAGGATATTTAGTAAGTGCGTACTGCATCACTTCGTGCCACATCGGCGCTACGATATATCCGGCGATCTCTTTCACCATCGGGCTATTGTCGTTGTTTCCGGCCCAAACCCCTATGGCTATGGACGGTGTGTAGCCGATAGTCCACGCGTCCCGTGATTCGTTGGTCGTACCGGTTTTGGCAGCCACGTCGTAGCCAGGGAAGTGGAACGGATTGTCAGCCGGATACTCGGGGAAACGCGCATCGTTATTGGAAAGCATCGAAGACATTTCGCGCGCGATCTCAGGATCAAGGACCTGACGTGGCGCTGGCTTATATTCGTCCACAGTCTTACCATCGGTGTCCGTAACTTTAAGGATGCCCGTCGGCGCGTTTAGCATGCCTTCGTTTGCAAAGCCAGTGTACGCGCTCGTAAGGTCGAGCAAGCGAACTTCCGCAGCACCAAGCGCAAGCGAGAGACCGTAGTCTGAAGGCTTGCCAAGCGTCGTAAGACCCATATTCTTTGCAAGTGTGAGGACGTTCGGGATGCCTGCGAGATACAGTGCCTTTACCGCGGGAATATTGATCGATTGTGCGAGTGCGGTTGTGAAGGTCATGGGTCCACGGAACTTGCCGTCATAATTTCCCGGCGCGTAGCACGGAGGTGTGTCGTTGAAGTTATCGCTTACTGCACACGTCGTCGAAAATTGCGTCGGCAAATCGAATAG
>CAXUAR010000028.1:2655-8742 GCA_964249155.1 uncultured bacterium
ATCGAATAGTTCCGTATCTGGCGTGTATCCCTTCTGGAGATCTGTCGCATACACGAACGGCTTGAACGAAGAGCCTGGCTGACGCAGTGCGAGCGCTGCGTTGAAGTTGCCGTCAATTTGCGTATCGAAGTAGTTGCGGGAGCCGACCATAGCCAGAATCTGCCCGGTCTTTGGGTCAATGGCAACGAGGGATGCGTTGCTTGCATTGAATTTCTTTACGTTTGCGAGTGCGTACGTATTTACGGTTGTTTCTGCCTCGCGCTGCAGATCGGCATCTATGGTAGTTATCACGGTAAGTCCTTGCGTTGCGACGTCTGGACCATATTTCTGCTCAAGCTGCTGCTCGATATAGAAGACGAAATGTGGCGCGAGTATGGTGTTGTTCTGCTGGCGGCTGAACGTAACTTCCTCCTTCTTTGCCGACTGATATTCTGCGTCGGTTATGTATCCAAGCTCCTTCATGCGCCCGAGCACAAGGTTCTTTCGATCATCAAGTGCGGCGCGATTATTTCCGTATGGCGAGTAATAGGTAGGTAGTTGAGGAATGGCTGCGAGGTATGCGCTTTCCGCGAGATCTAGTTCACTTGCTGACTTTCCAAAGAAGGAACGGCTCGCCACTTCAGCGCCATAGAGCGTCCCGCCATACGGGGTCACGTTGAAATAAAACTCAAGAATCTGATCCTTGGTGTATCGGTGTTCAAGGCGTATGGCAAGTATCCATTCCTGGAGCTTGCGCACAATACTTTTTTTGCCCGTAAGGATAGTGTTCTTTACAACTTGCTGGGTAAGCGTTGAGCCACCTTGTTGGAAAGAAAGGTGTGTAATGTCCGCAAGTAAGGAGCGACCAATACCCGTGTAGCTGATGCCGCCGTGACTGTAGAAATTAGAATCCTCGATAGCGATTGTGGCATGTTGAAGATTCGGGGATATTTCGGAAAGAGGCACGATATTGCGCTTCACATCATGATTTAGATCATATAATACGGTCTTTCCAGTGCGGTCATAGATCTTGGTTGATTGAGCGACTTTTCGTGAGTCAAAGGAGTTAAGGGCAGGAATTGGCGTGAAGGCAACCCAGAGAATAGTGATGCCAAGAATTAGGAACCCCAGACCCACCAAGACATAAAGAAGTTTCATAAACGGATGCGGGTCGTGAAGCAGCGCGCTAAGGCGCATACGCAGGGTCTTTTTTGATCTCCTAGCCATTAGGGGAATGGTATCACGAAGGGGCCCCTACGGGGCCCCGTCGGTCACTCACCATTGCGTACACTTGTTGAAAACTAAGAATCAAACTCATCTGAGTTGAATCCTTCCGGCGCATGCTTGGGCAGTCCATTCTCGTCTACCTCCTCTTCGTCATCATCAGTAACAATGCCTACATCGCCATCATCCTCCTCAAGGAGAGGTATCCCTGCACTAGAAAGCTCGTCGTCCTCGTCGAGCAAATCGTCATCCATCATAATAATCTCAATTATTTTTATGCTGCGGTAACCCGCAAAGCTCTACTATTTGAACAAACCTCGAATTTCTTTGCAAGGGGATAGCGACAAAGGTGGGGACAGGAAGATGGTTGTCACTCGCCGCTTCGGTCGGCCAGCCCCGCAATGCCAACAGCAATAGCATCCAGCTCATCGTCGAGTCGTTTGCGCGTGCCGAGCGCAACCAAGTGTGGAATCATACGTGCGATGGCGGCTTTGTCTGCGCCGCCGTGGCCAGTAACGGCAAGTTTTACGTGTGCAGGACTATATTCCTGCACGCGCACACCTCGCGCACCTGCCGCAGCAAGGATTGCGCCACGCGCCTCAGCCACCGCAAGCGCCGTCTTTTTATTCGTACTGAAAAAAAGAGTCTCGATCGAGACACTATCGGGAGAGAAGTGAGTGAGCGCCTCCGTTATGGCGATGTACACAGCAGCTAGGCGCGCCGCAGGCGCGCCCTTCGCAGGTATAACGCAATCACTCCACACCACGACTGGCTTACTCGGATCACCTTCGACTACTGCGAGACCGAGCCTATCGAATCCCGGATCTATACCAAGTACGCGCATACCTGCTATTGCGGCTCTTCGCGCGACGACTCGTACCCCGCTGCGTTAGAGAACACATCCTGCACATCGTCATGCTCATCAAAAAGAGTAAGTATCGCCTCAAGTTTTTCCTGATCATCACCCACTACTTCCATAAGCGGCGCATGTGGTGTGTATGTTCCGTCTCCTGATTTTGTAAACGCCCACGCAGCGCTCCCCGGCACACGAAGCTCAAAACCATTCTTGCTTATCAAGTGCTTTATCTCCTGCGTGGTGCGATTGCGATTGTCGGTGACCGCGTTTACGATGATTGCGCACCCGCTTGGACCATAAAACTCATAACTGACCGTATCGAGTTCGCCCCCGTCCTTGCTTGAGCCTTTTGCAACAGCTCGCTCAATGCTGTCTTTGGGCATGTTGATAGCCTTTGCTCGGCTTATTGCCGCGACAAGCGCCGGCGAGTTCATAGTCCCCGCAGCTTTCTTTGACTCAATACTGATGAGTCGCGAGAACTTAGAGAAGGCGCGGCTTTTGGCAGCATCCGTCGCGCCCTTCTGCTGCTTGATCTGCGACCATTTGTTGTGTCCTGACATATGCTTAGTATACCAAAATCAATCATTCACCCGAAAGTCCCAACCCTATGGTTTTCCTCAATTGCCAATAGTCCAGGTGCAGTATACTGAACGCATATGAAAAAATACCCACTACTTCTTTCAGGTTTGGTTGCACTTATAGGCTCTCTCGTAGTAAATGCACTTCTAATAAAAATATTTCTCCCCCTTACCGGTGTGCCAGCAAATGCCGTGACCTTTACCATGCTCGGTCCAAGCGGTGCATTTACCGTTATTGGGGTACTAGGTGCGACAATCGTGTTCGCGCTCATTCGACGCTTTTCCAAGAATTCAAATAAGGTATTCGTAACGGTCGCAACAATCGTGTTGCTTATCTCATTTTTGCCCGATATCTTTGTGCATAATCTTGGTCCCATGTTCGCGGAGATCACGACGGGAGGTATCATCCTTCTTATTGTTCTCCATATAGCAGTTGCGATTATAACGGTGACTGCACTCACACGACTCACCAAACCTCCCACTCGCGCGTTGGCCTAATTCCCAAAAAGATCTCCTCATCGTATGAAAACGACACTCGCCCTTGCTGCACTTTTTATTCTCGTCCTGGGTGGTGGGTATCTGTGGAAAGGCGGTACGTCAAGAACAACTAAGAATAGCTACGATTCGACGACGGTCGCTACCTCTACAGGTATATCCGCTTCAACAACAACTAACTCTACAAAAAACACTACCCCAGCAACTACTGCTGCGACTACTGGCAGCTACACGCAAGTGCAGGTAGCAACGCACAATACCAGCAGTAGTTGCTGGGCAACCATCAATGGAAATGTGTATGACCTAACAGCGTGGATTGCGCAGCATCCGGGTGGGGAAGGTCCCATCCTTGGCCTCTGCGGTAAAGATGGTACCAGCGCGTTTGAGAATCAGCATGGCACTAATGGACGTGCGAATGCAGAACTCGCAATACTCAAAATCGGCGTGCTGGCAAAATAAGTATGCTTACGGTAATTCACATCATTATTGTTATCGGTACAGGACTTATTGTTCTGTACTCAGATGAGCAAGCGCTGCTCTGGGTATTAGGTAAGAAATCTATGCTCCACCCGGCGCGTATTACGTTCCTTCATCGTGCGGTTTCTGTTGGTCTCGCACTTTTATTTATTACCGGCGGGCTTCTCTATCTTCGCGCGGTACCATTCTATCTTTCAGACACTACGTTCATTGTGAAAATGACTGCTATAACAGCGCTAATACTGAATACGTATTTCATAGAAAGGTTTAGTCATATTGCGATGAGTCGTACATTCTCCTCACTAAGTACACCAGAGCGATTACCGCTCTTTATTAGTGGAGGGGTTTCTGTAGCAGGCTGGGTTACTGCGATACTGTGCGGGCTTTTGCTTTAACAGACGGCGTGTAGCTGGGTACTCGTGCGCTTACGCAAGAGCTACATACTCCCGGCCCTTGTCCGTAAGAATGCGGCCGCGTGGAGAGCGCTCTATGAAATTAAGGCGCTGAAGAAAGGGCTCGTATACGTTTTCGAGCGTATCGGGGTCTTCGTGCAAGGAGCTTGCAAGGGCCCGAATACCAGCCGGGCCTCCTTTAAAGCCGTCTTGAAGCGTGCGTAGATAGCGGACGTCGTCTTTGGTAAGGCCTAGCTCGTCGATGCCGAAAAGTTTGCAGGCGGCGTCGCAAATTTCAGGTGTGATGTCTTTTTCGTGTACTTGCGCGTAGTCGCGCACGCGCTTGAGGAGAGCGTTTGCAACGCGCGGCGTCGCGCGGCTTCGCCGCGCGATCTTATCCACGACATCATCGCCCACCCGCATGCCGAGCACGTCTGCCGAACGCGTAACTATCTCGCGTACGTCGTCGTCGCTATAAAAATCGAGCTGATAGACCCCACCACCGAAGCGCGAGCGAAGCGGACCGGAAAGCTGTGCCACTTTCGTGGTTGCGCCCACGAGTGTGAATGGAGGGAGTGAAAGCTCCACCGTCCGCGCGGACGGACCTTTGCCGAGAATGATGTCGAGCGAGCCGTTTTCAAGAGCCGGATACAGAAGCTCTTCAATCTTGCTTGAGAGCTGATGAATCTCATCGATGAAAAGTACGGTACCGGGCTCAAGGTTTGTAAGAATTGCCGCTAAATCACCAGCGCGTTCGATGGCGACGCCGGACGTTGTCTTTAGAGGTGCGCCGAGGGTGCTTGCCACGAGGTGTGCGAGGGTCGTTTTGCCAACTCCCGGCGGGCCGTAAAACAATACATGCTCCGGCATGTCGCCCCGCTTCTTTGCAGCTTCCAAAATAACTTGCACATTGGCCTTTACGTGGCCCTGACCGATATAGTCGTCCCAGAGCGAAGGCCGAAGTGCGCTATCGAGCGCCTGGTCCCGTATTTTAACGATAGTATCAGCAGGAAGGGGGGTACTTGACATAAAATGAGGCTATGCTAGTATAGTAACACGGTAGGGGTCGGCCCTACAACGCACCTTCTAAGACGGAGGTTTTTTCTTTTCATTTGCGAGCTACCTCAGCTGCAACCCCATATCGGTTCGTTTATACCACCCTCTAGGCAAGGCTTGACGGCTTACGGGCGTTTCCCCAAGGACCTTCTGGTGCCGCACTTTGCTGATGCGGATTGCTGGGAGAATCCTCAGGCGATTCATCCACCTGCTTAATTTTAAGGAGGAGTGCCTGGAGGGTAGTGTGTGCGAACCGAGAAAAAGACAAAAGTTAACAACGCAAGAGAGCGGCCGTACGGCCGCTCTCTTGCGTTAGTCACGCGGAAGGTCGATGACTTTGAATACTTCTTCGAGCGAGGTGATACCGACAAGCGCTTTTGAGACACCGTCCTGAGCGATGGTGAGGTAGCCTTGGCGCTTCACGTGATTAGCGATGTCGCCTGCGGAAGGATTGTCGCGGAGGAATTCGCCGAGCTCTTCGTCCATGAAAATAGCTTCGACAAGGCCCGTGCGGCCTTTGTACCCGGTATTGTCGTCTTTGTCTCCCGCCGCGCTCCATACTTCGTCAAAGGATGCTGGAATAAGCGCAGGGTCGGCTAGACCTTCGAAGATGCGCGTCATGATGCGCTTCTCTTGGTCAGTGGTAGCGCGCCTTACTTTAGTTTCCGAGTCGAGGATGCGCACCAAACGCTGCGCCATAGCAACCGTTACCGCTGATGCAAACGACTTAGGATCAGCACCAAGGTCCACGAGGCGCGGGAATGCGCCGGCTGCGTTGTTAGTATGGAGCGTGGTGAATACGAAGTGGCCGGTGAGCGCTGCCTGGATGGCGACGTCCGCCACTTCCGAGTCGCGGATCTCTCCCACCATTATGACGTCTGGGTCTTGACGAAGTACGGAGCGAAGCCCTGATGCAAAGGTATAGTCGCGGCCGTTCACCTGGGTCTGTACGATACCCGGAAGATGATACTCGACCGGGTCTTCGATGGTGACGATCTTGATTTCCGGCGTATGAATTTCACGCATGAAG
>CAXUAR010000029.1:0-8320 GCA_964249155.1 uncultured bacterium
ACAGAGAGCTCGTAGCCGTTCGCGGGGCGGGTACCCCAGACTCCGCAGACGGTACCCTCCGCGTGCTGGCGAGCGAAGACCCTCTCGCCGAGCGCGACCAAATCGCGGCGCTCGTCGAGCAAGCCATTTCAGAGGGCGTAGCGCCACACGAGATCGCGATCATCACGCTCAAGAACAAAACTGCGGATCTCTTCGCTCTCCACTTGCGCGCCCGTGGCATTCCGACACTCCGTGCCGGGGACATCGACCTCGAAGGCCGCCCCAGCATTCGTTTCCTGCTTGCACTCATGCAAGCTATCGCAGACCCGACTGACATTCCCATGCTGCGCGAGTCATTGCTCGCCCCATGGTGGACAGCACCCTTTGCTGAGCGCGTCACGTTCCTTCGCACAAACCGCGATTATGAATTTAGGGATGCACTCAAGACGACATTACCGGATCTCGCGGCCACCGTCGAACATCTTCAAGAGCAAGCAATAAGTCTGCCTCCCCTACATGTCTTTTCATATCTCTTAAAAGAGTCTGGCGCGCGCGCGTTTTTTCTCGCGGGCGGCGAGCAAGTATCCGAAGATGTTCCTCTTGTGCGCCAACTTATGGCACATGTAGAGGAATTGACGCGCCGCAATCCAAACGGAACCTTTGGGGAAATTATGCAGAGCTTCATGCAAGCCCGCGAGCATGAGATAGGAAGTATAAAAACATCCCTCACGCAGCGTAAGGGCCAGGTAACGGTCATTACTGCACACAAGGCAAAGGGTATGGAATTCGAACGCGTCTTCGTGACGGCGCTCACAAGTAGCGAATGGGAAGGACGCGGCAAAAATTCGCTCGTGCCGTCGCCCTTCGACACCAAGCGCGAAAAGGAAGAACTCATTCGCCTTTTTTACGTTGCACTTACGAGAGCTAAAGACCAACTTGTGCTTTCATATGCGGCACATGGTAGCGATGGAAAGGACCAGGCACCGCTCTCGCTTCTGCCCTTTGGCACAGCGGCCCTGCCCGCTATTGACGTACCCATCGTGCCCATAGATCCAATTCCGCTCATGCATGCGGTTTTTGAGTCATCGGCGCTTGTATGTGAACTTACTGAGCGCTACCTGGCTCACGACGGCCTTTCACCAAGCGCCTATAACGAATACCTTATGTCGCCGGCCACGTTCTTCGCGAAGCGCGTCTTGCGACTTAAAGAGCCCGAGACTCGGGCTATCGTGGTGGGTAATAGTGTCCATGCTGCTATCGCCCTGTATCTGCGACTTTCGGATGGAACTCCTAAAGATCGTGCTAGAGCGGCGCACGCAGAGCTCGCTCGCTCGCTCGCGCACTCACTTCTTCAGCGCGGTGACACATTTGACGCACTCACACGGCATGCGCACGTGCTGCTTGATTCATATCTTCAAAGCGATGTGCTCAGCCGCGAGCCTGTTGCTATCGAGGAATCCTTTCGCGTGCATAGAGTTATTGATGGAAAGGAAATCCTGCTCAAAGGCAAGGTAGACGCCGTCTTTAAAGGTACGGGAGCTAGCGACAGTGGAGAGTGTATTGTCGACTTCAAGACGTCATCGACTATCGACAAGAAAGACCAAGCGAAATTTGAGCGCCAGCTTGCGTTCTATGATCTGCTCCTTCACGAAAACGGTCATCACACAACAAGCGCGCTTATTATTCAGGTGGGTGAGGACGCGGTGACCGAGCACCCAGTCGCGCTCACCGACGAAACACGAAGCGATCTTGCTACCACACTCGACATCGTGCTTCACGAATTACTTTCAGGCAACTGGCGATCAGGCGAGCCGTCTGAATACGATGACGTACTTGCGCTTTTTAACTAGGTCGAGGTAGCGACTGCAGCGACCTTTCCAATTGCGTCATCAAGTATCTTTTTCATACTGTCATAGGGCACTGCGCCGTCTATGGTCACCGGCTTCTGGCCGTTCACGAGGAGGATAGAGAACGGACTCCCGCCAGCGCCGACGGCAAGACCGTTGCTGAAGTCGCTCGCAACACGCGGCTGATAGGTGTGGGATGTCAGGCAGGCGTCAAAGCTCTGGGCTACAACGCCGAGCGACGATACGACTGCGTCGTAGCCAGACGGATCGAATTGTTGGTCGCCAGGAGCTTCTGCATTAAGAGCGCTAATGAAACGCCAGAAGATATTCGGTCCGCCTAAGGACGCAATACACTCTGCAGCTTCTGCATGCTCAGCAGCGTGCACGTGCTGGTCGATGAGCGGCAGATGGCGATATACCCACGCGACTTTTCCGCCAGCAGCGTATTCGCTCATGATCTGTTCCATAGTCTGCTGGAATGTCTTTGAATATGAGGAATCTATGTCGGAATACTCAACGAGCATAATAGGTGCACTTGGGCTTCCAATGATGTGGTCATCTTCGCTAATAGGACGCATCAAGCTCGTGTCGCCAGCCACTGCGCGCGGGTCAGGACGATGACGAATCACAAAGAGGGCAACGGCAAGTATAAGACCGGCGGCAAGGATGGCGACCGGAAGGAACCACATTTCTCGGCGGCTTTGGAGCAGTACATCAGTGTCATTCATATAACGATATAGTACTACATCGATTCTCGGCTCAAATACGTTGTCCCGAACCACCTGAAGCGTGAGAGAAAAGGCTTAAAAGGGAAGCGTGTGGGTCATTGTGCTTGCGCCTTGTTCCTCAGTCCAGCTCGACGTATCAATCTTGAATTCTCGAGAGCTATTTAAATCTTTATATTTTAGCGCACCGTGCTTGAGCGCGTAGTCGTAGAGCTCGCGTGTAATCTTAACGTCTTCAAGGCAATATTTGCGTACCTTATCAACGAGCCCTTGCTGCCACCACTCAACAGCCTGAAGACCATTACCACCTTTTCCTTTCTTAAGCGTCGCTTCTGCAAGTGACTGAAGACGTACGCGGCGGCCCAGAACTTTTTGAACCTCTACAAGAAGGTCGAGTGAACGGATGCTTGAAAGGTCGCCAGGGTAGTAACGATTGAGAATAGGAATATCGAAGGTGTCGGAGTTGAAACCGACGAGCATCGTAGCGCGCTCGAGAATCGGCCAGAGCTTAGGAAACTCTTCCTTGGTATATGAGGTGTATTCGTTTGTCTCTGAATCATGAATGCCAACGATAGACACTTCCATTCGGCTTAGGTCATTTCGAGCAAGGCTCGGAAAGGCATTAGCAGTTTCGATGTCGAACGTTACAACGCGCATACTACGAGTGGTTACTTGTTACAGCTAAATGCTTTTGAATGTGAGAAGCAATAGCTTCTGCAGGCAATTCTTCCTGAGTACTTTCTGCGAGAGTCTTAAGGGTGACAGTATTGTTTGTGGCTTCACTTTCTCCAAACGCTATAAAATACGGAATTCTACGACGAACCGCTTCTTTTACTTGGTCGCCCAGCGCTTTTGATGAAACGTTTACGAGTACATGTACGCCCTGCTCGCGGAGCGTCTCTGCAAATGTTTGGGCGTCAGGAATATCGCTTTCTGAAGGGGTGCCAATAAATACATCTGCTACTCCGGTAAGGTTTTTTGGCAGGAGGGTATGAGTCGTAAGGAAATCCACGAGAGTCACGTCACCCATACCAAATCCAATGGCAGGAATAGGATCCCCGCCAAACATAGAGACAAGGTTGTCATACCGGCCACCACCAAAGAGTGATCGAGAGTTTTCAGGGTTAGCATCAAATACTTCAAATACGAGGCCAGTGTAATACAAAAAGCCTCGGACGATTGTTGGATCAAATACCACATTCGTCATCCCGCGTTCTGCAAATGCATCAATGAGATTAGTGAGTGTTGAGAGCTCTGCAGCTACGCTCTCACTCGTACCCGCTTCAATGAGTTCAAGCGGATCCATACCATTTCTTCGGAACACCGCACGCTCAGTCTCAAATTTCTCTAATGGCATCTTGTTCTTTCGATCAAGGAGCGCTAGGTACTCGGTCATTTGTTCGGATGAAAGCTTAAGAGCTGACGCCGCAGCGTTCAGGAGCGTTCGAGAGTTTATGCGAACGACAAAGTCTTCGTTTTTTGCACCGAAGGTACTTAGGATTTTGTGAGCGATAACGATAATCTCACCGTCAGCTTTTTGGTCAGCGATGCCCAGAATGTCGACATTCAACTGGTAGTGCTCGCGAAGGCGGCCGCGTTGCGGCCGTTCATACCGAAATACATTAGGAATAGAAAACCATCGCACAGGGAAGATAAGTTCACGGCGCCTTCCTGCAACCATACGTGCAAGGGTTGGGGTCATTTCAGGACGAAGCGTTACATTGCGCTCGCCACGATCAAGAAAGGAATATGTCTGTTCATTTACGATTTCTTCCGAACTCTTGCTTTCGTATAATTCAGAACGTTCAAGCGGAGAAGCATTGTATTCTTCGAATCCGTTTCGGCGAAGCATCGTCCGTGTCATATCAAACACATACTGCAGCGTTGCCCAGTCTTCAGGATAGAAATCACGGACCCCTTTGTAAGGCTCAGTCGATAGATGCTGTTTCTCACTCATTACTCTAAAGTATACCAGGCGCGCTGTATGTCTGAAACGGATCCTAAAAAGTCACTACCATCAACTTTCTTTATGCTATTAGACTCCGCTCGTATCTGTCGGTGCGCCCGTTGCATGCAGGTTTGCTACCTGGTCCATGATGACGTCTCGAATGCGCTGCGGGTGAGCGACGGTGTCCATCGAGAACTTTTCTAAGTTTCCAGCGGTCTCAACGTCCAGTCGGCCATAGCCGATAAGGGTTTCAAGCATACCATCGATCTGCGTTGTAACATCTTGCACGCGCAAGAGTAAAAAGCTGGAAACTTCGCGACCGAAGAAGCTATATTGTTTGATGTCGACGATGCGTACGTTGGTAATAATCCACACGGTCAAAATGAATCTTGTGACAGTCGTAAACGCTCCGATCCATAAGATGAGCCAGTAGAATCCGGTTAAGAAGCGCGCGAGCGATGTCGGTAGTGAAATGCCAGAAGCTGCTGCGCCGCCAATGCTTCCAATGAAAGAAAAGAACATACCAAGGATAAGTGGAACGAAGGCAAGGAGCAGGAATGGAAGCAGCCGCGTCGCAAGCACAAACGGATGCTGCCTCACCGCGAGTATGATGTGTTCACCGGGCTGTAGGTCAAATTCTTCCATAGTAGTTATCCAAGTAGGTTACCTGAGTCCGCTTAGCATATACAGCATCAAGAAGCCTGAGACGAACACATGCAGGGCAAGTGCCGGCACTGCAAGCCAAGACCGGTGCCCGTACCTAAACCAGTGATAGGCCGCGACGAGCGTATACAAGATCCAGAGTATGAACGCTATTAGAAAGAGGATGGGCACGACTGCGCTTGCGTGTATCGAGCCTCCGAGCGAGCTAGGCAGCGCAGGGAAAGGGTTTAATGGCGCGACAGTAGTTTCAGCATTCATGGTAGAAATATGCTACCACGAGCCGGGGTCTGTCATACAGGTCAATAAGGAGTTCTGTTCGTCGTGCACCGCCGGCGGCAAGGAGAACTTCCGCTGCTGCACCATTCTCGATGTCGCATTCCATCCACAGTTCTCCGTCTGGTGCGATGTACGTGCCCATACCCTCGGCGATGCGTGAAATGACTGACAATCCGCGACTACCAGCAAACAGTGCTTCGCTCGGCTCAAATACGGTAACGGATTCTTCGAGCACCCGTTCTTCGGGAATATAGGGCGGATTTGTTGCGATACAATCGAAGCGCACGTCTTTTGGAAGGGATGTGAAAAGATCGGACTGGATGATCGTCGCTCGCGATGCGTCCAGCGCGTTGACTTGGATATTTTTTTGTATAAGAGCGCAGTGCTCGGGTATGAGTTCGCCAAAATATACGTGAGCGTTCGGAAATGCCTTCAGGACGCTAAGCCCGATAGCGCCCGAGCCCGCGCAGAGATCAAACAGCGTGAAGGATTGCGTGTCGAACCGTGTGCGCAAGCGAGCTATGAGGAGTTCTGTCCACCATTCGGTTTCAGGACGAGGGATAAGGGGATGGCTATCCAGCCAGATTTTGAGACTTAGAAAGGGAATCCAACCGATGATATAGGCTAACGGCTCGCCAGCCTGAATTCGTTTCCTATCTTCATCAGTTGCAAGGGAGTGGTCACCGGCATACGCATCGCGTATCAGAAGCTGCATATCGGTATCAACGTCATCCATCATCTGGGTATCATACCGTGCGGCGAACTAGAAGGGATCGTAGCTTTTTTTGCATCATATGCTAAGGTATGTCCAGGTCTCAGGTAGAAGGAATGTATCGTCATGGGTACCGTGCTCTCTTTTGAGAAAGCCTTGGGAATAAAGGTTTCTAGCGCCATGCACATAAAGCTGGTCGCTGATCAGAATCAATTTCAGATCGCTATGGAACGAGGTCCGGAAGAAGATAAGGGCTTGATATATACTCTTTTCGATGAATACGGTCTGAACGCAGCACTTACTCTCATTAACTCCCAGTATAGCTCGCTGTCGAACTGAGTAGGGTATAGAGGCCAATGCGTACGCATTGGCCTCAATTCTATTACTACAGTACACTTACCATACATCTAACACCTACCCTATGCGTATCCATTTCTGGAATCTGTTCCTTGCCCTTTTCTTCGGACTCCTCGTCATCGTAGGCTTTGCGTATCTTGCAAGTGTGAATCGTATCTTCTATGATATCTCGATCCGCGACCTAGTGCTTATGGCGCTCGCCATTTTCCGGCTTGTACGACTCTTTAGCTACGACATCATTACAAAGTTCATGCGCGATTGGTTCATTGGCGCTCCAAAAGATAGCCTCAAGGACACGCTCGGAACGCTCATACACTGCCCATGGTGCACAGGGCTCTGGTTCAGTTTTCTTGTCGTCTTCTTTTATTTCGTGACTATATACTCCTGGCCGATTATACTTATCCTCTCACTTGCTGCCGTCGGCTCGATGCTGCAAATCCTCGCTAACTGGATAGGATGGAGTGCTGAAGCGAAGAAGCTTGAAGTGCATAGGATACGAGAATCATAAGGAAAACGTATCTAAGAAATAAGAAAACAGCGCCGGCTTTGCCGGCGCTGTTTTCTTATTGTGAGACGATAGCAATTAGCTACTAGTAGTTGCCACCTCCGTAGCCACCGCGGCTTCCGCCACCGTAACCACCGCGATCACCGCCGCCAAAACCTCCGCCGTTCCCACGAGGAGCGTTGTTGTCGCGGGGAGGACGATCACCCTGAGGGCGCGCGTTAGAAACTGATAGCATACGGCCATCAAACTCCTTTCCATCCCAACGGTCGATAGCAGCCTGTGCGCCTGCCTCGTCCGCCATCTCGACGAAACCGAATCCGCGTGAACGGCCGGTCATACGATCACTGATAATGCTTGTTGAAGCGACTTCTCCTGCTTCCTCGAAAGCGGTGCGAAGGTCGTCCTCAGTCGTGCGGTACGGGATACCGCCGACATAGAGCTTGCTTGTTGCCATGTGGGCTTGGTGACTAGGGTAAATAACGTCTCGCTGATGCCGAACCTTTGAACGAATCCTTTCGGCCGAGCTAAGCTTTGGAAACTGCGAGTTGTACCTATTATGCTATATCAAAGCCAAATGCACAAGGTTCTGCGTGCAGGGTGTGGATTACTATAAAAAAGACCGGGTCACGCACAGCGTGCCCGGCCGAAGTGTTATTCCGTTTTGTCAGCAGGATTCAAGATGGCGTTGGAATATAGTTTACGCATTGCCGCCGAAAAGGTCATGGTAAACCATAAACCTGCAGGCCGTAGAGCCGTCTTTTCGAGTGGCTCGCAAGAGAAAAGTCGTACCTTGCGGTCATGGATAGCTGTTGCCGGCACGGATGCCTGAAAACGGTTACCCCTAAATGTGTAGGGAATTCTGGCATTCCAGCTAGTCATATCCTCGAAGTCAGGATGAGCCGTGAACCAGTGGCCTTTGAACGGCCCATCATCTTGATTGCTTGCATTGAATTGAAGCATCTTGCCCACTTCGTCGAATAGGCCTGCATTCATGAGCGCCGGATAGAGCCTCACCAGTCTATTGACGAAGCCCAATTCCTCGAGCATATACGGCCCGACGGTACACAGTGAAGCATTTGCTACCACTCTCTGCGATGTACTATTACTCAACGTAGTTCTCCTCAACAAAACTGACTTCCTATGTATTATAGCACCTTTGGTATGTTGGGTCAAATTTCACGACTTCGGCTACACAGATGTAATCATATCTTCTTTTATGTCTTCAAAGGTGCCTCCAACTTTTTTGCCAGGATTAAAAATGTTCTGAGGATCGAAAATAGTCTTTGTCTGTTTAAATAAGTTGTACAT
>CAXUAR010000030.1:0-3017 GCA_964249155.1 uncultured bacterium
CCTCACGTCGCCGCTTAAATACTTAAAGTGTTTCCAAGCTATTGATTAGAATACGTCTTTTAATTTGACTTTAATATATATCCATGTTATCTTACAATTTGATATTCTTTGAAACCCTTATATAGGAGCAACACTTATGGGACAAGCAATCAAGCTTCTCGAGAACGCGCTCTGCGCGTGGGAAGATTACCGTTTACTTGACGAGGCATTCGTGCGCGTTGGGATTCGGAATGGAAGCCTCAAGCAAGAAGATTTGTTACCGCCGGTTAAACATTGGCGTGAGCTTCGCAGGCATTTCCTTCTGCCACCGACGCAGCGATTTAATCATTCCCGTTTCTGTGACTGGGGTGGTCTGACCGAAGAGAACAGTCTCTTCTCCGGTCCCGAACTTATGTCTGAAAAGGGCATCTTCTTCGAAGAGTTCCCTTTGCAGCTCGCGTCGTGGATCGCAAGTTCGCGTCGTGTGTTTACCCTCAGCGAAGAACTTGCGCTTCGGTTTGTCTCAGCTGATTATTCTAACTACAAATGGTCTGACTTGCTCTGGCCTTTTGATAGTTTTTTGATCAATCTGGAAAAACCGCTGACGTTCGTTCGTGAAGCAGGTTCCACTACTACCGGTAATATTTCCGGTGCAATAGTAACCTCTATCAGCCGGATTAGCGAAGGTTACCCGGGGGTAGAGCCTGATGGATTGGAGATTGGCTTTTTCTATTCCGGCAAGAACGGTACGGCATTCCCTACCGAGGTCCTTACCAGGAGCGAACATCGGCAGCTCAACGATCACCTGGTTAATAAGCGCTGGGTTAAGGTGTTGAAGCGACTCGAAAGAGCGCAAGACTTCCTTCGACTCGGAGAGGCTGGTAATCAGCTTGACCAGCCAGCAGGCTGCATGGCCCCATCTGTGTTTAAGAAGGACGAGCTGATTGTTGAAGGGTCGGTTACGGCGAATCTGGTTGCTGGCCTCTGTCTGTATCTCGAAGCACTGCCCTCGGGCATTGTTGAGAGTTATGGGTGGGGCAAGGCAGCTTCCCCAACGACGCGTCGTGATGTTCGCAAGATCATTACGGATGAAGAGCAAATATGCTGTGTGGAAGACTTCCATGTCATTTCACCCGACACGATGTCGCTTTTTCCAGAGACGCTTCGGCAGGGACCTGCCTATACCGTTACGCCGCATTGGCGTCGGGCTCACTATCGTCGCGCACGCGGACAGGGTAACAACCCTAATGCTCCGCGCGACGTGTACGTGGCTCCAACGTTGATTCACAGGGAGCAGGTGCCGGAAGGTGCTCTGCCTGGCGGATCCGTCAGCTCATTGAGGTAGAAAGGAGAATAAGTACATTCACCACTAACGTGGCAAAGGGCGAGAACTACGGTTCTCGCCCTTTTATTCGACGTAAGCTACCTATCAGTAGATAAGCAATAAAAAGGCTTTTCGTAAGTATATGGACAATTTGGGGCGAGAAATGGTGGAATGTGCGGCAGCGATAGGGGTAGCTCCCGAGAACGTTCCACCTCGCAGGGAGCTACCCCGAGAGCAGCACATTCCACCATTCGAGCCTTTGTTTGACAGGCTAATTACTTGCTGATACATTGTGTAAACGCTCCCCGGAGCTCTTTTTCGTATGGCTAAAGCCTCACAACTCGCACGCAATGAAAAAAAGATTCGACTTGTCGCCAAGTACGCTGTTAAGCGTGCAGACCTCAAGGCAGCTGGTGACTCAGAAGGTCTCCAGAAGCTTCCTCGCAACTCTTCGCCAAGCCGCGTAAAGAACCGCTGCGCTATTACTGGTCGCAGCCGTGGCTATATGCGTTCATTCGGCCTATCCCGCATCATGTTCCGCGAGCTTGCCCGTGAGGGTAAGATTCCGGGCGTAAAGAAAGCATCATGGTAACCGACCGCGTTGGAGATTTCATAATTCGTTTGAAGAATGCCGGAGCTATCGGCAATACTATGGTCGTAGCCCCGTACTCAAAGCACGTAGAAGCTATTGCAACTAAGCTTAAGGAGCTCGGCTTCGTAGAGCGAGTAGAAGTATCTAAGAGTAACGCTCGTGAACTTGAGGTTACTCTTGCGTACGATGCTCAAGGCAACCACAAGATAAAGGGTGTAAAGCGCATCAGCAAGCCAGGTCGTCGCTTGTACGTTGGATCAACCGAAGCTCACACCGTGAAGAATGGTCTTGGTGCTCGCATCATCTCAACTCCAAAGGGAATCCTTGCAGACAAGGAAGCTCGCAAGGTTCGTGCTGGAGGTGAATCACTCTTCGAGATCTGGTAATACTTTTCATATATGTCATTTCGCATCGCTAAAAACCCAATAATCGTTCCTGCAAAGGTTACCATCAGCACTGACGGCGGTATGCTTTCTGTAAAGGGAACAAATGCAACGCTCGCTCGTCCTATTCACTCAACGGTTGCTATCGATGTAACTCCTGAGGGAATCACTATTGCTCCGAAGAACAACAGTAAGCTTGCGCGTGCACTTACCGGAACATTCGCATCACTCCTTACTTCTATGATCCAAGGTGTCGAGACACCCTTCAAGAAGGTGCTTATCCTTAAGGGTGTGGGATACAAGGTTGAGCTTCGCGGCAAAGAACTCGTATTTAATGTTGGTTTCTCTCACCAGGTAATTCTTCCTATCCCTGAGAACCTTACGGCTACGGTTGAGAAGTTGAACATCACCATCTCAGGTGCTGATAAGCAGGAAGTCGGCCAGTTTGCAGCAGAAGTCCGTTCAGTGAAGCCGCCAGAGCCCTACCTTGGAAAGGGTATCGCCTATGAAGGTGAAGTTATCCGCCGTAAGCAGGGTAAGAAGGCCGTGTAGCCACGGCATAAAGCTGTATAGCCTAATCTATTATTATGACTCGACTCGGAACATCTAAGAAGGAACTGCGTGAACGCCGGCACACCCGCATCCGCGCAACGGTTAGCGGTACAGCTCTGCGCCCTCGCCTCGCTATCTATCGCTCAAATCGATTTGTATCGGCGCAGGTTATCGATGACGTTAAGGG
>CAXUAR010000030.1:3027-8315 GCA_964249155.1 uncultured bacterium
CACGGTAGCAAGCGCACACGGCCGCGAATTCCCCGGCGCACAGTCACTTCAAGCTGCTGCTGTGGGCAAGGCGATAGCTTCCCGCGCAAAAGCTGCAGGTGTCGCCACAGTTGTCTTTGACCGTGGAGGCTACTCATACGCTGCACAAGTTCGTGCCCTTGCTGACGCTGCGCGCGAAGGTGGACTCAACTTTTAATATCTATGACTGACACACGTACTATGCCTGAGACCGAGACACCTGTTGAGGAGGTTTCAGCACCTGTCGAACAGGCTCCTGCGATAGAACAATCTGCAGCTCCGGCAGCGGATACTCGTGGTGCAGCTGGAGGATTTGCTAGCCAGCGCGGTTCCCGTGGCTCACAGGGAGGTAACCGTCCCGGTGGCCGCCCGTCTCGTTCCCGTGAACGCGCTCCTCGGGAGCGCAACGAATTCGAGCAGGCAACGCTTGAGGTTCGTCGCGTCGCGCGTGTTATGGCCGGTGGCCGCCGCTTCTCATTCAGCGTTACCGTTGTTATCGGCGATAAGAAAGGTCGTGTAGGCGTTGGTCTCGGAAAGGGAGCAGACACTGCGCTCGCTATCGACAAGGCAGTTCGCTCTGCAAAGAAGGCGCTTATCACGGTTCCTCTTACGAAGACTCGTTCAATTGAGCACGCTGTCGGAGCAAAGTACTCGTCTTCAACCGTTGAGATCATTCCTTCAAGCGGTCGCGGTCTCGTTGCAGGCTCTGCTATGCGCGTTGTACTCGAGAACGCAGGCGTGACCGACGTCATCACGAAAATTCAGACTCGTTCGAAGAACAAGCTCACTATCGCTCGCGCAACGGTAGAAGCACTTAAGACCCTTCAGGCTCGTTAATTCAGCGGTAACCTTTTTACTATGCAAACGAACACCCTTACAGCAGCAACACCTCGCATCAAGAGCGCCCGAGTCGGGCGCGGCGGTAAGCGTGGAAAGACAAGCGGTCGCGGTACCAAGGGTCAGAACGCTCGCTCTGGCCACAAGAAGCGCCCAGAAATGCGCGACCTTTTGAAGAAGCTCCCTAAGCGTCGTGGTTTTGGTAAGAACCGTTCTCGCACCGTACGCCCACAGATTGTGTACTCCCCCGTAAATCTTTCAGCACTCGATAAAACCTTTGCAACAGGTGAAATCGTCTCACCGCTCTCGCTTATGCAGAAGAGCCTCATTCGCTCGCGAGGTGGCTACATCCTTCCCGTGAAGATTCTTGGAACAGGTGTGCTGACAAAGTCCCTTACTATCGTCGATTGTTTCGCGTCGGAAAAAGCTGCGTCGGCAGTACTTGCAGCCGGCGGCTCGCTTTCTAACACCTAAGGCATGATATCTGACTTCTTCCACAAGTTCGGTATCGTACTCGCGGACCGGGCGCTTCGTACGCGCATTCTGTTTGTCATAGCGGCTATCGCCGTATTCCGCCTTCTTGCGGCCGTGCCAATTCCTGGCGTTAACCGTGGCGCACTCGAGCAATTCTTCTCTACGAACCAGTTCGTGGGACTTCTTAACGTCTTCTCGGGAGGCGGCTTTTCAACGATCTCCCTCGTACTCCTTGGTGTTGGTCCATACATTACGGCTTCCATCATTATGCAGCTTTCGACTGTACTCTTTCCGAAGGTAAAGGAACTCTACACCGAAGAAGGCGAGGCAGGGCGTGCTCGCTTCATTTCTATCTCACGCATGATAACGATACCGATCGCACTCCTCCAAGGCATCGGCTTTCTCTCGCTACTTCGCAGCCAGGGAATTCTTAACTCACTTACGCCGTTTCATCTTGGCGTAGACGTGCTTCTCATCGCTGCCGGTACGATCCTACTTATGTGGATTGGTGAACTCATCACGGAGTTCGGTATCGGCAACGGCGTGTCCCTCATCATTTTCGTGGGTATCATCTCGCGCGTACCTCAAGGCATTAGCCAGGTACTATTTACGGCGACCTCAGCTAACATTCCGGCGTATCTTGGCTTCATCGTCCTCGCGCTCGGCGTCATCTATGCAGTCGTCGTTGTTGCAGACGCTGAACGTTCTATTCCAATTGCGTACGCGCGTCAGGCAAACGCGGGCTCAATGGGAGCGCCAACATACCTTCCTATTCGTCTCCTTCAGACCGGTGTTATTCCGATTATCTTTGCACTCTCGCTCCTTCTTCTTCCGCAGCTAGCGTTTGCAGGACTTGCTTCCGCAGGAGTAGCACATATGGCTGCTGCAGACGTGTGGTACAAAGCCTTTGCCGCAAACGCCTGGGCATACAGCGCCGTCTACTTCGCGCTTGTTGTCATGTTTACCTACTTTTATACTGCTATCACTTTTGAGCCACACCGCGTCGCTGACAACCTTCAGAAGTCAGGAGCATTCGTGCCTGGCGTTCGTCCCGGCCGCGAGACAGAGAGCTATATCAGCAAAGTGGTGAATCGCATTACGCTCCCAGGTGCGCTCTTCCTCGGGGCTGTGGCCGTTGTACCGTTCATTATCAAAGCAGTCACGGGCATATCTGCCATCCTCGTCGGCGGCACGGCACTTCTCATTGCGGTGCAGGTGCTTCTCGACCTCGTACGCAAGGTGGACGCACAGGTGTCGCTTCGCGAATATTAGTTTCAGAAGCGAGGTTTTGAAAAAAGAGCTGCACTCTTGCAGATCTTTTTCGTTTGTGTTCTAATCTGACTCAGAGAGCAATTTTGTTCTCGAGGTAATCGAAAGGGAATTCGATGCACACACTATTTAATTGGCTTTTGAAGGCCTCGTCGTTCCTCCTTCTGTTGCATGTGTGCCAATATGTGTGGCATCCCGATGTTATGTATGCCTTCGATCAGGGTCCATACGGCTGGCTTAGCATGTGGATCACGATCGTGCTTTTGCTCCTTGCCCTGCTCGCTGCCATTATAGCTTTCCGCGATTTCGGCAAGAAGGCGTTGCTCGGCTATGCGCTCGCGCTCGGTGTCTTGGTGCTGCTCATTCTCACAACTATGGGATCGCTGCCGGCGATCGGCGACTATCTGCTAGAATACGTCGTGGCGTGCGCAATGGTCGTCATGCCGCTCGGCACCATCTTGAATCTCGGCTGGCTGCTGATGTCCTATCCGCCTGTACCTCAGGTCTCATACCGTGCACCGAATCTGGAATCATAAGATTCCAGATTCGGAAAAGCTCTCCGAAGAGAGCTTTTCTTATTATGCGAGCAGGCTTAGTTTTTGAGCCAATCTTTATAGGCTGCGAGAACGCGCTCGACAACTTCTTCAAGCGAATAAAGTGCTGTATGTATAACGAGATCGAATGGGGTAAGATCAAGTGTATCGATTTGGTATAGATTTTGGTAACGCTTATGTTCGCTGGAGCGTCGCGCCATAATACTCGTGAGTATTTCTGCAACAGAATCACCAGTTTCTCCGACTCGTCCCTCATCCTGAATATGTTTGAAAATACGTTCCGCAGCAGCTTCAGGTTCAAGATCAAGGTAGATCTTGAACGAGTCCGGTATCCAGTGAAAAGCCATACGAGAATCGATCACTACATCCTCGTCATTTCCCATGTGTCGCAGACGCTCGTCGACGGCAACGTCTATCTCGTGCTCAAGCTCAGCTTGAATATTTATTTGTTCAACTGAAAGCCCGCGCTCAGCAGCAATGCTTCGGAATAGATCTCCTGAAGAAAAATGCCGGTACCCTAGCTTGGCTGCTATTTTCTTCGCGGTACTGGATTTGCCGCTGCCAAGCGCTCCCGTGAGCGTAATAAGGTGTTTGTTCATGTAGAGATGCGCAGACAGGACGATGCTGTTAGTATGACTGTATCATAGCTATATATGGAACGCGCAAAGAACACAACACTACTTATTGGTCGCCCGGGCTCCGGGAAGGGTACCCAGGCGAAGCTGCTATCAGAACACCTTGGCTGGATGCGTCTTTCAACAGGTGATCGTATAAAGGAGATTCGCGATGGCAGCGAACCATTTTCAGAACGAGTACGTGCTATGTACGACAAGGGTACGCTCCTTCCTGATTGGTTTGCTGACTACCTTCTTGAGAGCGGCCTTTTAGAGCTTGAGACCTATGTGGGCGTCGTAATGGAAGGCTTCGGCAGGACGCTCAGTCAGGCAAAACACGTGCATGAAATAACTGATTGGCTCGGGCGAAATCTCCAGGTCATAAACCTTGAAGTGTCTGAAAAAGAAGCGGCACGACGTATGGAGAGTCGTGGCCTCACGCAGCATCGCCCTGATAGCGACGGAAAAGAGAAAATTGCGATTCGCCTTGCGCAATTTACTAGCGAAACGGGCCCAGCACTTGAATACTTCAGAAGCTTGGGAGTAGTGAAAGATATCGATGGGGAACGTACGCCTGAAGAAGTCGCACACGAGATAGAGCAGGCACTAACGGCAGTACAGGCATGATACTTAAGAGTCCAGAGGAGCGAACAGCAATCATTGAAGGCGGTCGCCGGCTCGGTGCAGTGCTTGAGGCGCTTTCAATAGTGGTTGCCGAAGGTGTGTCGACACTTGAACTTGATCAGCTCGCAGAGAAACTCATTCGCGACGGAGGGGACGTGCCCGCTTTTAAGAATTATACCCCTGAAGGTGTGTCATATCCGTACCCCGCAGCGCTTTGTGTATCAATAAACGACGAAGTGGTGCACGGTATACCGAAGGCCGATGTACGTCTTCGAGAGGGCGATATCGTATCGCTTGACTTGGGGCTTATACACGAAGGTCTGATCTTGGACTCAGCACTGACAGTGCCCATAGGGCATACCGACAAACAATCGTACGCGCTTATGGACGCTACACGAGAATCGCTTGAGGCTGCAATTGCGGCGGCCCGTCCAGGCCGCCGTATCGGCGATATTTCACACGCCACCGAGCGTGCCTTTAAAGGTACCGGCTTTTCCGTCGTAAAGGTTCTTGGCGGGCATGGCGTTGGCCGTCATGTGCATGAGGAGCCATTTATTCCGAATTTTGGGCATCCTGGTACAGGTTCAGAAATAGTGTCTGGTATGGTGCTCGCTCTTGAACCTATCGCAAATACAGGCAAAGCATCCGTACAGTCCATGCAGGACGAGTATACATTCCGCACGCGCGATGGATCGCGCAGTGCGCACTTTGAACATACCATCCTTATTGAAGACGATGCGACGCTTGTCGTAACCCGCCGTCCAAGCGAATTCTCATAGTTCATTAAGTATTCATCTGAATAGTTTTACTATAAGGAAATAGATAAGCATTAAATAGTAAATTCCTTACACATGGCAACAATCGTAAATAATCCAGGTCCCGATAATGGAAATGGCAG
>CAXUAR010000031.1:0-705 GCA_964249155.1 uncultured bacterium
GTGTATACATACAGCTTTAGCGTACTAGAGCTGTGCCAAGTGGGTGTGTATACCCACCTACCATATCTTGCAGAAAGGTTCTAATATCTTGTACTTATGGTTTTAAACTAGCGTCCCAGAACTGTAAAAAGGAAAGTCCGGACATTTGTCCAGACTTTCCTTTTTTGCTAGAAGCGATTACTTCTTTGCGCCTTTCTTCGCTCCCATGTAGGTGAGCGTCATGCGCTGGTCTTTCGGTTCGAAGAGGGTGATCGTGAACGGGTACGTCTTCCCGAGTTCGAGCGTCTCGCGCAGGTCTTGCGGAGTCGCGAACTCGCTGATGTGCACCAAGCCTGCAACCCCTTCCTCGATTGAGGCAAGAGCACCATGCTTGTTGTACTTAATGACCACACCGGTCACTTCCTGACCCTTCTTGTACTGCTCGCTTGCCGTCTTCCAAGGGTTCTCTTTGAGAGCTTTGATAGAAAGCGATACCTTGCCGTCCTTGATCTCGATTACCTTCACCTGCACGCGGTCACCGACGTTGTACATGCTGCGTGGATCCTCCACGAGACCCCAGTCGAGCTCGCTGATGTGGACGAGCCCCTCGACGCCCGGCGCGATCTCGACAAATGCACCGAACGGCTGGAACCGCGTGACCGTCCCTTTCACGCGCGCGCCTTCGTGGAGCGCCTCTGGCGGCCGAAGATGGACGCCGAGGCCAAT
>CAXUAR010000031.1:715-3054 GCA_964249155.1 uncultured bacterium
GAGTCCTTCGAGTCCCTGCTCAAGCTTAACGAATACGCCGAAATCAACAGCGCCGGTAACTTCACCTTCGACGGTGTCGCCGACCTGGTACTTGTCGATGAGGTTGGTCTTTTCAGACTCCTCGGCGTCCGTGCGCTCGCTAAATATGAGCTTGCCCTCCTTAGGGTCCGCGGTGATGATGCGCACCGCAAGTTGGGTGCCCTGAAGCTTCAAGAGTTCGCCAAAGATCTTGTCCTTGTCTCCCTCAGGAACCCGAGGGTAGTGCTCTTTAGAGAGCTGTGACGCTGGAAGGAAGCCCTTGATGCCCTGCCACGCGAGGATGAGTCCTCCCTTATTCGCTTCCTCAACGGTGAGGTTGTAGGTAGTCTGTGAAAGGATCGCCTGCTCAGCTTCGCCCCAGATAGCTGCCTGGCGAGCTTCCTTGAGGGATAGCTCGATATAGCCGTCGAGTCCTGCAGGATCGACAACTTTAGCCGTAATAGTGTCGCCAGGGTTCGCCTTGCGGAGAACGTCAGCGGCATTTAGGTACTCGCGACCGTAGATGATACCGGTTCCAAACGGAGGCAGGTCGACGTAGAGGCGTCCGCGGACGAGTTCGATAATAGTTCCCTCGATGACATCGCCCGCCTGGGGGGGTGTTTTGATGTCCTGCATGTGCTTAGCCATCGGGTGGCTAGCGTCGAGGGTGAATGAAGGGACGATTGGAGTCGCCACCTTGATTTCTTCGGGCATAGTAAATGAGTGCGGGGTGCTTTGTGCGGCGGGTACTGGCGGAAAGGGGAATAGGGCGTAAAACGCCCCCAATCTCGCATTCTCTAAACCAGGGATAGCCCGCTCGCGTCTAATATGCACGCTCGCTATGGGAAGAATGTAGCATATAGAGTAGAAAAGGAAAAGCAAAAGAACCAAAATCAAATGACAGGGTTTAGTTAGGGAATAGAAAAAGGCGGGTTCCTTTGGAACCCGCCCATCTTGTCTTTTAGGTAAGTGATATCAGTCGTGGCCGTGATGTCCAAAATCATCGAGCAACCCAAGAACACCTTGTGGACCATCGTGAAATGAATCCTGATCTCCCTGACCGTCTTCGCCGATATCGTCGGGCGGCCGATTTTTCGTGATCCTTGTTTCAAGAGTAATCTTGCGATGCAGTGACGTGTCTGCGACCACATCATCTTGATCCACATCCCAAAAACGTGATTCTCCCAATCCCATGTGATCTTCTCCTGCGACAGTCATCGCTCGATTTCCTCATTGAAATCGCTCGTACTGCAGAGGTATATAATGCGTGAAGACTACGGAGCGTTCAACCTGTGTATAAGAAAAAGTAGATGATGTAGATACTGAAATCAATAAAACTCGCGGTGAAGCGAGTCTTGGGTGGTGCTCAAATATTAAATAAATAAATGAGCGGAAGGTACAAAGGGCTGTGAGGCCCATGCGGGAGAACGTGGATACTTCTTGAGGGGCACAAGAAACCATGTCCTCCCGCCGTTAGTGCGATCAGCTCGAGATGTGGCCCGACTGGTCGCTGTTGGTGACCGACTTTTCGAAACGTGCGCCGGAGCGCACGAACAAATCGATGACCGTAGGCGGATGGAACGATGAACTGGTCATGTCTCTTTCTCCTTTCGACAGTTGCACTACATACCACGCACTCGATTTTGCTTTTTAAAGGCATAATCTAAGGTGGCCCATATACAATAGCATTACTTTTCCTCGCCGCAAGGTCAGATATGTGTAGGGTGAGGATAGTGCGATCATGCAGGTACGAAGCTACTGCGGACAGGACAGACAAAAGAGGAAATGGTAGAATATGAAGAATATGGTAATCACTCATCACGGCGGGCAGTGCTTCAAGGTAACCTTCGGGGACACTACTATCGTCTTTGATCCTATTGCAAAGGGCGCATCGCTTCCGGCTGTGCGCTTCGGTGCTGATATTGCGCTTATTTCTCGAAATCATCCTGATATGGCCGGAAGCGAAGAGGTGGCGTTTGGAGGGAAGGAGGCGTTTGTCATTAGCGGACCGGGCGAATATGAAAAGGAGGGCATCACGATTCAAGGTTTTTTGACGAAGAGTGAGTACGCGCTTCCAAAAGGGCAGACCAGTGCAGTAAACACCATGTACGCGGTCACGCTCGAGGGTATGACGCTCGTCCACCTCGGTGCGCTCTCTGACACTTCGCTGCCGGCAGAAGCAAAGGAAGCGATTGACCAGATAGACGTGTTGTTTATTCCTGTAGGGGGTGACGGGGTGCTTGATGCTGCACAGGCGAGCAAGCTCGGGACGTTCCTTGAACCGAAGGTCATCATCCCAATGCATTGGAGCGGCTTGGTAG
>CAXUAR010000031.1:3064-6031 GCA_964249155.1 uncultured bacterium
CGGGGAGTGAAGGCGCTCGAAGCATTTCTTAAGGAAGAGGGCGGAGAAGAAGAAAAGGTTGAGAAGCTTACTATCAAAAAGAAAGATATTGCGGAGAAAGATGGTGCTATCATAGTGATAACGCCTTAGTGGTGTTCATATTGCTACATGACCTATGAAGGAACACATTCACAAGCTTAAGCAAAAGCCCGAGCACATTCGAAAGCGTATCGTGCTTGGCACTACAAGTGCTGTGACGGGACTTGTTGCCATTGCGTGGGTAGCTACTATGACAGCAACCGGAGCATTCTCGCTTTCAACAGGAAATGCTCCGGTTGCTGACGCGTCGGCGCCGCCCCCCGCGCCTCGGCCGCCGCCTCGTCCTCCACCAGGCTCGTGACGCGGCGGCGCAGCCGCTGGCTGCGCCGACAAACGTACCTTCTAATTTCTCGCAGCTCGTAGGAGCTGTGGGAGCTGCTGTTGGTGCCACGTCGTCTGCTCCTGCAATTATCGTCGTAGACGGAACATCAACATCCACCCTTGATCCTCAGCCAGCGCCGCAAGCGGGCTCTGCAACGGTGCTCTCCTTCTAAATTTTTGATACGGTAGCTATATGGCAAAGAAAGCAGTAGTTCAGGCTGAAGAAGAAGCACCACGCGTGACGGTCGTTGATCAGTCGATTACGACTGAGATGCGTACGTCGTATCTCGACTACGCAATGTCCGTTATTACGAGCCGAGCACTTCCAGACGTACGCGATGGCTTAAAGCCAGTGCATCGCCGCATTTTGTACGCTATGCGTCAGACAGGCCTCACGCCAACCGCGAAGTTCAGAAAGAGCGCGACGGTCGTCGGAGAGGTGCTCGGTTCGTACCATCCGCACGGCGATGCTTCGGTATACGACGCGATGGTAAAACTCGCGCAGGATTTCACGACGCGGTACCCGCTCGTACAAGGTCAAGGAAACTTCGGTTCAATCGACGGTGACCCTGCCGCTGCGTATCGCTATACCGAAGCAAAGATGTCTCGTCTCGCGGAAGCCATGCTCTCTGACCTTGAGAAGGAGACCGTCGATTGGGCCCCAAACTTTGATGGAAGCAAACAGGAGCCGACGGTGCTGCCTGCGGCAGCACCGAATCTCCTCCTGAACGGCGGTCTTGGCATTGCCGTGGGCATGGCGACGAACATCCCTCCCCATAACCTTCGTGAAGTTGCTGATGCAACCATGCACCTTATTGATAATGAAGAAGCGACTACGGACGACCTGCTCCAGTTCGTTAAAGGCCCCGATTTTCCGCTTGGCGCTGTCGCGTTCAATCAGGCAGATATTCGCCATGCATACACCACAGGAAAGGGCGGAGTGGTAGTTCGTGGCGAAGCAGATATCGTTGAAGATAAAAAAGGCACCCATATCATCATCACGAGTATTCCGTATCGCGTAAATAAGTCAGACCTTATTGTCCGTATCGCTGATCTTGTACGAGACAAGAAGCTCGAAGGTATTAAGGACTTGCGTGATGAATCAACCAGCGATATACGCGTGGTCGTAGAGCTTAAGGGAACGGCTCATCCTCAGGCCGTTTTGAATAATCTTTACAAACACACAGAGCTTGAGAGCACGTTCCACTACAACATGCTCGCACTCGTCGACGGTATACCGCAGACGCTTTCGCTTAAGAACATGCTCGCGGAGTTCATCAAGCATCGCAAGGAAGTCGTGCGCCGTCGTACCGAGTACGAGCTTCGCAAGGCAGAAGAGCGCGAGCATATCTTGCTCGGTCTCTCCAAGGCGCTCGACCATATCGACGAAGTAATCGCCATCATTAAGGCATCCAAAGACGTGCCAACAGCGTCGTTTGCCCTTCAGAAGAAATTTGCTTTCAGCGAGCGCCAGACTGCCGCTATCCTTGCCATGCGCCTCCAGACGCTCGCAGGTCTCGAGCGCAAGAAGATAGAAGACGAGCTTGCCGAGCTCCAGAAGCTCATCGCAAAGCTCAAGAAGATACTTTCCAGCGCAAAGAACATTCTTGCCGTAGTACGTGAAGAACTTTCCCTACTTGCTGACAAGTACTCAGATGCACGTCGTACCAAGATTATTAAGGGTGGCGTAAAGAATATTTCTGTCGAAGACCTCGTACCGGACGAAGAATCAGTGCTAGTACTCACTGCAGGCGGATACGTGAAGCGCACGAACCCTGACGAATACAAGGTTCAGAAGCGAGGAGGCGTGGGCGTTATTGATATGTCGACCAAGGAAGAAGATGTGGTTACTCATTTCCTCAAGGCATCGGCGCATTGCGAACTTCTCTTCTTTACCGACTTTGGAAAGGCATACCAGCTTAAGATGTACGAGCTTCCCGAAGGAAAGCGCGCGACTAAGGGTAAGTCCATCATGAACTTCCTTTCGCTCGCTGCGGACGAAAAAGTCACGAGCGTGCTGGCTGTGCCGAAGGGCGCTGCGCGCGATGCGCTCTCAGTGTTCTTGGTTACCGAGCAGGGAACTATCAAGAAAGTAGAGGCAAAGTCATTCGCTGACGTTCGCCGCTCCGGCATCATCGCCATCAACCTCAAGGGCGGCGACAAGCTCGTTGCCGCGCATCTCTGTGCTCCTGAAGACAGCGTGTCTATAGTCACGAGCAAGGGCCAGTCTATCCGCTTCGAAGAGGCTGAGACGCGCGCTATGGGCCGCACGGCAGCGGGCGTACGTGGTATGACCCTCAAGGGCGTCGACAAGATCGTGTCAGCAGAAGTCGTGCGCGCTGTTGCACCTAAGTCATCACTCCTCATAATCATGAGTAATGGCTATGGCAAAAAGACGCCGATGAGCGAGTATAAGATTCAGGGCCGTGGAGGTTCTGGTATCAAGACTGCAGACGTTACGCCAAAGACGGGTGAGATCATCGGCGCAAAAATCCTCACGGGCGATGAAGAGGCTATAGAAGAGATTGTTGTCATTTCTAAGAAAGGGCAGGTCATACGAATCTCTGC
>CAXUAR010000031.1:6041-7746 GCA_964249155.1 uncultured bacterium
TCTCTGCAAAGGATATTCCTTCGCTATCACGCGCCACGCAAGGCGTTCGCATCATGAAGATGCGCGAGGGAGATTCTATTGCTTCGATGGTTGCGCTCTAAAGTAAGGCAGAAATAAAATAAAATCGCCGTTCCGCCGAAGACGTCTGCATGGGGCGATTTCAACCGTTTTTATTTTATTTCTGCCTTACTCCATCGTGAACGTGTTATTTTAGTAGTAATGAACTTTTCTGATCCGAAGGCAAACATACTCCACTTGGGTCTGCGCGAAGGTATGAAGATCGGCGATCTTGGTACAGGCTCTGGCCATTATGCTATTGCTGCAGCGGGAGCCGTGGGTGCTGACGGACGCGTATATGCTATCGACATTCAGGAAGATGTACTCAAGCATACGATCGATTCTGCGCACCAGATGGGTCTGCGGACGGTCGAAACCATCTGGGGAAATATCGAAAAACCAGGAGGCACCAAGCTGCGCGATCATACGCTCGATGCTGCCGTGCTTTCAAATACGCTCTTCCAGATAGAAAATAAGCGAGCCGTTGTATCTGAAATAAAACGCATACTAAAGCCTGGCGGCAGAGTTCTCGTTATTGACTGGGCAGGAGCATATGGAGGACTGGGGCCGATCCCAAACCATGTGGTAAGCGAACACGCCGCAGAAGAACTTTTCATCACCGGCGGCTTCCACAAGCTCAAAGATTTCCGCGGCGGTGCGCATCATTATGCTATCGTATTCGTATCACCAGCCGACTAGCTTTGCACTTTTATTTTCATGAACTTCTCAACTAAACCATTTCAAATAATTTTGCTCGGAGCGTTTGCCGTACTCGCAGTCATTGGTCTTATCCTCTTTGCAACGTTTGGCGGATTTGGCGGCGGCGGGAGTTCGCTCGGCTCGGTCATTATCTGGGGTACGCTCCCGCAGAGCGCCGTAAGCACGAGTATTGATGCGCTTAAAGCTAGCAATCAGCAATACAATGGCGTTACTTACGTCCAGAAGCAGACACCCACCTTTGATGCAGACTTGGCAGAAGCGCTTGCTTCAGGAACCGGTCCCGACCTCGTCCTCATTTCACAGGAGCAGCTTACCCATGAGCAAAATAAGCTGAGTGTGATACCGTTTGCGACGATATCACAGCGCGATTTCCTCAATACCTATCTTCCGATAACCGAACTCTTCCTTTCGACCAGCGGTACATACGGTATTCCCTTCGTTGTCGACCCACTTGTGCTCTATTACAACCGCACCAGCCTTTCGAGCTCAGGAGTCGCAACGGTGCCGACGTCTTGGGAATCTATTACGGGACTTGCTGAGCGCATGACGGTGCGTCAGGCAGGCAGTGTCACAATGAGCGTCGTACCCTTTGGCGCATATGACAACGTGGAGAACGCCCGCTCCATCCTTTCGCTGCTCTTTCTACAAGCAGGAAACCCCATAGTGTCGGTGAGTGCTAACGGTCCGCACGCAGGGCTTTCTGACGCAACTAGCGGCACATCGCCCTCTATAAGTGCCGTTAATTTCTATACGCAATTCGCAGATCCGGCGAAGACAGTGTATACGTGGAATCGCGCGCTTCCGAGCGCGCGGCAAGCCTTCCTATCAGGAGACTTGGCCTTTTATCCAGGCTTTGCTTCGGAACTACCTACGCTCCAGGCAGGGAACCCAAACCTCGACTTTGACATGGCACCTATCCCGCAGCCGC
>CAXUAR010000032.1:0-1170 GCA_964249155.1 uncultured bacterium
ATTCTATACATAATTATCTCATTAGTGCTTGGCAAACTAGCACTGTCAACTAACTTTCTAAGTGGGATTAGTACTATTTGTTTTAGAATAATCTCTTCAATTCCTATCTTAGATCTGCTCGTTAAATAATAAACTAACTTCTATGAACGACTTACTTATCATCGGGGGCGGACCAGCGGGAGTAGCAGCAGGAGTGTACGCCGCACGAAAGTTCTTGAAGACTGATCTGGTGGCCGAAGAGATCGGCGGACAAAGTACGGTCTCTGAAGGCATACAGAATTGGGTGGGGACGGTGAACATCCCAGGCACAGACCTCATCAAAGCCTTTAAAGAGCACCTGGAAGCCTATAAAGGCGACAATCTGACCATCCACGAAGGCAAGCGCGTTGAGTCGCTCAGGAAGGCAGAGAGAGGCTTTGAAGCCACCATGAAAGACGGCAGCATACTGTCCGCGCGCTCGGTACTCCTAGCTTCCGGAGCGGCTCGCAGACGGCTCGCAATTCCTGGAGCTGATCAGTTTGAACATAAAGGACTTACGTATTGCGCGTCCTGCGACGGTCCCCTTTTCGGCGGCATGGACGTGGTAGTGGTAGGCGGAGGCAATGCCGGTTTCGAGTCTGCGCTCCAACTTTTGGCATACTGCAAGTCAGTAACGCTCATTCACAAATATGCGAAATTCAAGGCCGACGAGATAACGGTGCGCAAGGCCATGGAGCATCCGAACATGAAGGTGCTTACGCTGAGCGAGCCTACTGAGATCCTTGGAGAAAAGTTCGTAAAGGGTCTTGTCGTGCGTAACCTTGAGACAGGTGAAACGACGACCCTTTCGGTCTCAGGAATCTTCGTTGAAATAGGCGTTATTCCGAATACAGGCTTCGCGAAGGATCTGGTTACGCTTGATGCTATCGGGCGCGTGGTTACCGATCCGCGCAATCAGCATACGAGCGTCGAGGGCATATGGGCTGCGGGAGATTGCACCGATGAGCTCTACCACCAGAACAACATTGCTGCCGGAGATGCAGTGAAAGCGCTTGAAGATATTTATATCTGGATTAGGAAGCAGGACTAAGTGCTGAGTGTGCAGAGCCAGGACTGGTGAGATAAGAGAAGAGGCCCCGCCGATGGGGCGGGCGGGTGGGTTTTTTGTGTGGGTGGGAGATAAAAAGCCCG
>CAXUAR010000032.1:1180-7663 GCA_964249155.1 uncultured bacterium
ACTATCTGTTTTGTGGGCACCCCGCGGCCTGGTGACAACACCCCCCCGCGCGCGCCTATGGCGCGGGCTCTTCTCTTATGTGTGGAGGTGAGACTTACTCAGCCGGAGCTGCATCATCGCCTACCGTTGCTTCATTTGCGTCCATTCCTTCATCAGATGATGAGGTTGGCGTAGGGACTTCGTGAGCAGGCATTTCCTCAGGTGCATCTGCAACCTCAGCGCCGTCCTCTCCCGGAGTAACTACTTCTACGTCTTTCATTTCTTCGTACATAGTATGCTTGGTGGTTGTACCCTCCTTTTGTCCGAGGAAAAAAGAAAGGCCTTCCATATATTGGCTGGCAATGATTCGACCGGACTAACTCCTACAGTATACTCTATTTTCCTGAAGACTTCATTAAGCTTACTTCCTGGGAATTTCTGAGCTATGCGCCGACCATTTCCCAAATCTTTGCAGAAACATTACGGGGCTCGCCTTCAAATGGCAGATGGTGATTATCGAAAAACGGCATCGAATTGCATTCGAGTATGCCGCAGCGCTCTTGCTCCTTCCATGAGCGCGTAAGGTCGGAGATTATGAAGTCTATACCGGCAATGGGCGCTTTGAGGGCTTTAGCGACGTCTTGAAAGAGTTGAATGTTGTCTGGGTGGACATTGTCAGTCGTGTCGGCGGTGGTACCCCCCACTCCCCAATTCACTTTCTGGTGGAGCATCACGCGACGTCCAACTTCCGGAATGCTATCAAGCGTGAGTCCCTGCCATGCGAGCTCTTTCTCCGCAGCATCAGTAACAACAAGCTTGGAGAAATAGGGGCCGCTGCGCGCAGGATTCAAGTTCGCAATCTCAATGAGTTCGTCCACCGTGCGAGTGCCGTCTCCAACAACCGACGGCGGGTCGCGACGAAGTGCTGCCGCAAATTTCCCATCTATTACCGTCGCGCGATACACTGCGCCCACCAATTCTTCCTCGATAAGGGCATACGGCGACACCTGCTTTGCAATGCGAAAGGCGCGAAGTAACTCTTCTTTTGAATCAATATGGAGCGTCGTATGACGGGACGCCGAGCCAAGGTGAGGTTTTATAATTACCGGCGGAGTAAGGGTACCATATATCTTAAGCGTTTTGCGCTCAGTAAACGCCTCTCCGCCTCGTGCGACGGGAAATCCGAGCTTTTTGAATTGCTTCTTGAGTTCTGCCTTATTGTCCATCCACCAGACACGCGATGCTGCGCTATTGCCAAGAGGAAGACCTTCAAACGCTAGCTTCCTGCCGTCAGGAAGCTTTGCAACAAAGATATTACGTGCGAGCCCGAAGAGGCGAAATTCCCACATTTCGATGCCGCGAGCCTTTGCTTCTTGCCACAAGACTTGCGCCAAAAGCAGCGTTTCATCGTCCATATCGGTCTGTTTCTTTGCAAGGCCGAGTCGTACGAGGCCGGTAAGCATGTGGGGTGTTATGTTTCGCTCGATTACCGCAAAGCCACGTGCTGCGACTTTGAATACTGGTCCCGGAGTAAATATCGGGTGCAGGACACCGTCGATGATAAGAGTTGCATACGTAAGCCCATGAGGTACGCCTGCTCCTCCGCATTCAACGCACTCTTTTTGATTCTTCATGCCCTCTAGTATATCAAGCTAATGTAGGCTGCGTATCCGCTGCGTCCGATACATAATCTATACTATGCGCGCCTTCACGTATTCGATATTCGTTCACCGTATTGTGTGCAAAACGAGTTTCTTCCGGGAGTCGGTGTTTACGTACTGATTTCATAACGAGTTCAAGCGACTCTTCGAGGGTTATAAGGTGCCCTGCAGATATGAATACCGGCTTTACATTCACTTTTGTCCGAAGCGCTGCACCGATAATTTCTGTATTGTTGTATTTATCATAGAGGTAGGAGATGTCGCCAGCACTATTCCCCGGCTCTTCGTATACGCCTGTGAGTACTGACTTGGCGCAGCCAATGGTCGGAATACCCAGTACTAATCCCAAATGCGAGGCAATACCGAGTCTGCGCGGGTGCGCAATGCCTATGCCGTCGACGACCAGTACCTCCGGTTTCGTCTTGAGTTTCTCCCACGCCTTTAACAACATCGGTATCTCTCGAAAAGACAGGAGGCCTGGGATATAGGGAAACGGAATCGTATCTTTCACAACAGCATGATCGATACGTTCAAGATTTGGAAACGAAAGCGTAACAAAGCCTGCAAACCCTTCTTTGGCGAAGCGGTTCATGGATACGTCGCACCCGCCTACTACCGTAGGCGGGTGCGCAAGCCGCACGAGCTTGACCTCCTCACGCAATTCCTTCTGAAGCTGAACGGCTTCCTTGGGCGTTACCTTCCAATCAGATTCTGAATACATATGTTTAGAATCCTGCACCAATAATTGCTCCCATAGCAATCATTACTACCAGCGAGCAGGTTGATAGATATCATGACAAGTTACTGGTTTAGGGTACTTAGTACTAATGTTTATAGTGTAGCGCTCATTCTCTGGAATCCGAATACATAATTAGCGGTGACGGTTGGCGGAACTTTGAACCGATTTCACGGCCTAAAACAACAATTTCCTTCAACCGTATCGATAGAATTGTAAAGTAATTACGCCGAATATACAAGGAAAATCCAGCCTATTTCGACGTTCCGGCTTTCGCGCAGAAGGTCTACTAAGGCTGGATTTTCGAGGGTTTAGAACGGACCCGATTCGCTGTTGTCTGCCGCTTCGTCGATCAGCTTCTGCTCTTTTAGGTAGCGTGTTATCGCGTACCAAGCCGCGTTGATCACAGGGATCAGTAACGCCCAGCGCGGGTCGTTCTGAGCGTATGCGATCAGGAGCGGCAGGATCGACGATACGGCCGAGTAAAAGAACACGATAACGAGATGCTTCAGAGCTTCCTTTTCAGTTGTGGTTTATGTAGGTGCTTTCATAGATTCATCGTGAATGGTCTTGATCCGGAGCAGTATCACTCCGAGTCCTTCGGCTCGACCCTGATAAAACCGAATGTCGTCTGCGGATAAGCCTTTGTTGAGGAGCCATGTCTTGGTTACTTCCAGCTCGTTTGCGATCAGCTCATTCAACGCCTCGAAGTACTTGGTCTCGTAGAGATTGCTGATCGTCGCTTCTATGTCTTTGTGGAGTGGTTGGTTCATAGGCTTATTGCTTCATGGCGTTACCGAACATCGCACCCATCTGGTTGCCCGGCAGTGGCTCTGCGTTCGGACCCGGCATCGGCGGATGGTCTGCCGGCACGGTACCCGGTTCGGGTGCGCCGGCGTTCGGATCGACGGCCGGCGTCTCCACTTTCTTTTCCGAGACATAGTTGTCCGGCTCCCAGCCGTAGTCCTCAAATATCTTCATCAGTATCTTGAATTTGCGGACGGAGTAGACCGTTCCGGTCTCTGCGTCCACGAGTTCGTTCACGTCCTTGATCAGCCCCCAGAGTTCCAAGTCTTTTGCTTTGCGCAGTTCCGAGCTCGTCGCAAGGCTTGAAGTAGATTCGAGCGCCATCTCGTACTCGCCGTCGAATAGTCCCTCGATGCTTTCCGTTCCGGCGGCTAGAAGTCCGTGGCGCATGAGGATTGCGACCGCTTTGTCCGGCATCACTCCTTGGGTCGTCCAGAATTGCTTGATCATGCTGATCCAGTGGTCGAAGTGCATCACGTAGGAGTTTCGGAGCATGATGAGGAAGAGCTTTACTCCCTCAAGCGTCGCTTCGCGCATGAACGATGCCACGGTTGCCGTTTGCTTTTCGTCTGCACCGGCAGTGGTGGTGTACTCGTCGATACCGACTGCGATGCGCATGGCTTCCTTGATGTGGTCAGGCTCTACGAATGCGGAGCTATTCACGTCTCCGAACTTCAGCTCGCGCACGGAGTTCGGGTCGTTCGTCCAGAGAATGCCGAGCGGCTTCACGCTGATGGTGGATTGCTTATAACCCGGCAGGGCTACGGGAGCCGCGGCGATCATGCTGTGTATTTTCATCGTCACCGCGTCCACGCGCTGGTTGGTGACGGAGTTCAAAAGCTCTTGCAGGTGGTCGACGAGCTTCGGGATGCCGAGCCAGTAGAAGCTAAACGGTCGGGGGAAGAAGCCGGTTCGGGAGTAAGGCTTTTGCTGGTGGTCGTATGGGTTGTCGCTTTCCTTGATTCCGATCGGCGTTCCGTCCATCGGTAGGAACACGCACAGGTGATCGTCCGTCCATCGCTCCACGACCTCGAAGAGCTTGTCGCTCGTTGACGGCATTTGTACCGGATTGTTCGGGTTGCCCTCGATAGGCGTCGAGGCTTTGGTCGTCTCGCGTATGTTCTTGCGGAGCTGGAGCAGGACTTCTTTGCGCACGTAGGCGAGGTCGGTCGTGTCGCCGCCGCTCTTGGTCACGTTGCCTTCCTTGTCCATGAACTGCGTCCACGTGCTTGCCGGCAGGTCGGAGTACTGCGCTTTCATCTCGTCGAGCGTCAGCACGTATCGGTGGAACACCGGCAACGGATCGCTCATCTTTTTCATTCGTGGGTGCGGATAGAAGTTGTAGATGTCTACGGGGTCGAAGTCCGGACGGAACGTGATCTTTGCGGTTGCCGTCTTGAATACCAGCTTCTTGATCTTGTCGATGATGCTTATCTCCTTGCTTCGCTTTTTCTTGGTCTCGCGCTTCAGGAAGTCTTTGCCGATCGTCGTTCCGCAGATGAACACTTGCAGGAAGTAGTCGATAAGGTCGTCGGACATGCCGATATCCCACAGCCACAGGATCAGGTCTTTGAGTGCTTCGCTGTTCTTTCCCTCCAGTTTGAAGTCAGGCGTAATGCCGACGGTCTTTTGCAGGAAAGTCTTGATGTATGAAAACACCTGCGGAATGAAGACGTTGGACTGCCATATCTCTCCGTCGTTCGTGCGCTCCAGTTCCTCGGCACGATCGCCGTTGTAGGACGAGAACAGCTTATAAGCCCGATCGAATTCAGGTTTGAAATAGTACAGGAAGTGCTTTTTCGCTTCGTCGTACTCGGTATTGTATTTTTGTAAGTCTTTTGTGTTCGCCATATTAGTACAGCTTCATGGTTCGACCTTTTCTTTGGGTCGGCATTTCGCTTGGTAGCTCTTTGAGTCCTTGCCATGCGAGCATTGCCGATATCAGGGCGTCGTCTTTCTGTCCGCTCTCCGCACCCATCCCGTAGCGATTGCTTTCGTTCGTGTGTACGAACGTCATCATCTGGCTTACGGTCACTTGGCTCGACATTCCGATGTCCTCGTCTCGGAGGCCAGCGATGAAGTCGTCTACCATCAGGGGCTTTGTGGTCTGGGTTGTTTTCCATCCCAGCTCCTTGCGCTTGGTGTTATTGGTCTTGTCGAACACCGTGCGCTGGTAGATGTTTCCGTACTCGCCCTTGAGTGCGTTGATTACCGCCAGACCGTGGTTGTTGATCTCCACTACTGCGAGCGCGTCGTTGAACAGTTCGGCCGCTTGCTTTATTTTCTTGGCAAACAAGTCCGGCTGTATCTGTCCGAGGTAGCTTCCGACTTCGCGTCCGGTCATCTTGTCGATGATCGTCATTGCCGAGTCGTCTTGGCCTACGCCCTCGCTTGGGTCTGCGCCGAGGCTGTAGAAGTGGCGTGGATTCGGCTCCTCGTAGATCAGGATGTCGTCCAGCTTTCGTATCGGTGCGCGTGTGAACTTTCCTTGCGCTTCGATGTACTGCTTCGGGATGACCGCCTTGCTTGAGGCGACGAATGCTTCCTCGATCGTTGCTGGGTACTCCTGCTTGAACTTCTCGGTGTCGCCACCGGCTAGGTTCTGGATTGCCCAGCGTCGCCAGTTGAGCTGTTCGAGGCTTACCTTTGCCGTGCGCATGAGGTCTTTCTCGTATTCGTCCAGAGTTTCGGAAAACTTTATCTTTTCTTTATCTCCGGCAAATGCGCGACTGTATTCGTCCATCAAGTGCCACGGCAGGAAGACCAGCTCAAATTCGTTCTTACCGGCGACTGCGTCTTGCACGGTCTTGTAGAAGTACTCTCCGTCGCCTCCGAAGCCGTTGGCTGTGGACTCTAGGAACACGCTGGTGTTCGGCAGGTTCGGGATCGCTTGCAGGACGGACAGCATCAGGTCTTTGGCGTTTTTCCAGAACGCCACCTCCGATCCGTGGAAGTTGTGGAGGGTCAAGCCTCTACCGACTTTCGCTTTCTCGGCCGTTGCGATCACCATGCGGCTTCGCAGTCCTGGGTCTTGCGCTCTCGACTTTTCCTCCGGATTCTCGAACACCATCTGCTTCTTGTTGTCGTAGCGTCTCATTGGCTTTGCCCACGTAGGGAGCAGGTCGTAGAAGAGCTTCGACATTGCGAAGATCGCGTCAGTCGACTCCGGTTCGTGGGCGACTATAAGCGAGTTGGTGTTCTCGAATCGGGCAGTCCGCTCGAAGATCAGAGCCTCGCAGAGAGTGGATACCCCCTCCTGTCTCGCCTTAAGGATGATCATTCGGATCGGACGTCCGAGCT
>CAXUAR010000033.1:0-7534 GCA_964249155.1 uncultured bacterium
ATCATATACCGTGTATTATAGTATAATAATAATCGATTCTAATTTCTTGTCAATCGGTTAGTGAATTCGGCTTCATCTAAGATCTCTACTCCCAGCTCCTCGGCTTTTGTGAGCTTGCTGCCTGCATTCTCACCAGCAAGGACGAAGGCCGTGCGCTTGGAAACAGAGCTTCCGGGCGTGCCACCGTTGTCGCGCACGAGCTTTTCGGCTTCTTCGCGCGAAAGTGTTGGCAGGGTGCCGGTTACTACCACCGTCATTCCGCTTAGCGCTCCGTCTTTAGGGGCTTCCTTTACTTGCTGTATGGAGAGATGAGAAACTAGACGAGCGATAAGTGCTTTGTTTTCCTCGTCTGCAAACCAATCGGCAACAGAGCGGGCAACGACATCCCCAATGCCTAGTACGCGCGACAATTCCTCTACGGACGTTTTCATAAGCGCTGGCAGCGTCCTGAACTTCTGTGCGAGGAGAAATGCCGTTTCCTCCCCGATTTGCGCTATCGAAAGTCCGACTAAAAACTTATCAAATGGCACCTTCTTGGCCCGCTCGAGCGAAGAAAGTAAATTATCAACTGACTTCTCTTTAAACCCTGGCAGAGCCAGAAGCTCGTCACGGGTAAGGTCGAAGAACTCATCGAAGCTTCCCACAAGCTGATGCTCCATCAAGAGCTGTACGGTCTGCTGACCTAGCCCATCGATATCAAACGCATGCTTGCCGACGAAATGCGCGAGAGTTCGCGAGAGCTGACCGAATGAGCCTGCTACTTTGCAGCGGTGCGCTGCCTCTCCTGGAATTCTTTCTATACTGCCATCGCCCGCGCACAGCGGGGTGCGCTTCGGAAACTTCCATGACTTCTCACTTCCCGTACGAAATTCTGTAAGTACCTGCACTATCTCAGGAATAATATCACCGGCCTTCTGAAGAATGACCGTGTCTCCGATGCGTATGTCCTTATCGCGTATAAAATCCTCGTTGTGAAGCGTTGCGCGCGCGACAGTACTCCCCGCAACAGCGACAGGCCGCAAATGCGCAACAGGCGTAATCTTTCCCGTACGACCTACTTGCAATACGATGTCTTCGATCACTGTCGTCACCTGCTCAGCCGGAAACTTGAGCGCAACAGCAAAGCGCGGTCCTTTGCCCGTGTAGCCAAGAGCTTCTTGCTGAACTCGGTCATTTACTTTAATAACAACACCATCTATTTGGTAGTCCTCTTTTTCTCGCTTCTTTCCCTGCCATGATTTCCAGAACGCAAGAATGTCTTCTACGTTCCTTGCATGCATACTGTGCATATTCACCGGAAGCCCAAGTTTCGAAAGGTACGCGAGCTCTAGAGCCTGACTTTCAGGAAGTCCTCGGTCCGAAGCATCGATGTCATACAGAAATGCACCGAGCGGACGCTTGGATGCAATGCTTGAATCTATCTGGCGAATCGAACCTGCAGCGGCATTGCGGGGATTTGCAAAAATCGCTTCCCCATGCTTTTCGCGGGAGCTGTTCAGCTTCTTGAAGCCTGAACGAGTAAGATAGACCTCCCCTTCAACGATTATCGATATTGGTTCGGAAAGTGTCTGAGGAATCGCTTTGATCGTTCGGATATTATGCGTAACATCCTCCCCAACGACGCCGTTGCCACGCGTTGCCGCAGTCCTAAGCTCACCTTTTTCATAGGTAAGGACTATGTGGAGTCCGTCGATCTTGAGTTCGCACGAGTACGTGGGTACAGCCGTATTCCCAAGAGCTTTATGAAGCAACCGCCGTACACGCTCGTCAAAGGCTCGCAGATCAGCTTCAGTAAAGGCGTCGTCCAAAGACCATTGCGGTACCTGATGTGTTACTTTCTTAAGTCCGGGGCGAACGTTTCCAGAGATGGTCTGAGTCGGAGAGGTAGCGACTACGAGCTCTGGATATTTTCTTTCAAGGTCAGCCAATTCGTGTTTGAGCGAATCAAGCGCTTCAGGGGTTATGGGCGACTCATCCTCTTCGTGCTGAAGCGTACGGTATGTGGCAATAGCAGCGCGCAGCGCAGCTGCGCGCTTTTTAATACTCGCACCAGCAGATGTGCCCCCGACAGGATCCTTCATCCGCCTATTCTACCTTGCACAGCGTCCTACTAATAGAGCACTTTAAGTCCACGCTCTATCCGATTCGGGGATGCTATATCACAGGTATTGTATCCATTTGAATAGATTTTGGTTGCGCCTGAGGATTGTTTTATCACTGTTACGGTCGCGGATACTCCGCCGCCAATGCACGGCACGGTATAGCTTGTGGTGCGAACCCCTCCCATCTGTGATGGAGGATCTCTCGTGATTACACTGACATCCATATTATTGTTACTGCACTTTACATTAAAGGTTCCAGCGAAGTCATAACCGAATTCACCATTCTTCTGATCATAAAAGAGAGCGCATTCCATGGCAGAATCAGCATTATAAAACGCATATTGTGACTGTCTTGAACTTGAAGATAGCAGGATCTGCTTATACGCAACATCGAGTAATGAAGCGCCAAGCGCAAGAATAACCGAAACGAAGATTAGAGTAATAAGAAGGGCAAAGCCTTTAGAAGCGTGAGGAGGCTGTGTTTTCATGATCATAGCCAATTATAAAGGTTTTCCGTTACGGTCGTCGTATAGGTCTGATGATTTGTGGTCCAGTTGACTTGTGAGGTTACGACTATTTCTTCAGGATGCCCGGGTACTGCCGCAATTTTCACTACTCGAGTAAAGCGCGTTGCAGGAGAGCCAGGTGTTTGTGTATAAATTCCATTTTCTGTTAGATTAAGCGCTGAACAGATTTGCGAAGTACAGGAAGTAAGAGCTTGGGAGCTTATGCTAAACCTTGGATCTACCGTGCACCCGTTAGGGTGCTGCGCAACCATACAATTATCCATGCCCTGTATCCATGAATTCCCAGGGGTAAGATAGTTATTATCGCGAATATAATAAATATACTCTATGCCCTCTTGCGCAAGCGCGGTAGCGATGAGCTGGTCGCGCGACGTATACGAAGCAGTAATGGCCTGTTGGATCGAATAGAACGGCGCGATGATAGCGATCATAAGTATCGCTATGGCAACGAGTGTCTCTACGAGAGTAAAACCCTGTGTCTTATGTGGCATAGACGTCATAGTTCAATTACGCGTTCTGTCGCGCTACTCTCTATAGTAAAGCTTATCGGCGCAGAGTTTGTATCGGGCGTTATGGTACCTGAAATTGTAAATAGGACGCGCGGCTGCGTTTGATCGCCGGGGCCCACGCCTTGCACAAAGAACTGCAGATTGGTTACGGTTATGCGCGCGTCGGTAAGCGGGTACGGACTTGCTCCTGCGACACTTTGGTCGATAACTGCACCAGATTTGAAGAATGTTACGGACTGGTCTTGGTCGTCCGTAAAGGAGAAGGTACTATTTCCAGAAGTTGGGCAATTGGTACCGCCAAGCCCGCCGCACTGGTAATTAGTGCCGGTTCGTATCGAGCGGCTCATCGCTTCCACGACATAAGAGAGATTCGAGACAAGGTCGTTCGTTGCGCGTGCTTTGCGGTTAAGGCTGATGAGTGAGAGATACGCACTTGCCACTATCGTTATGACAATAGTAAAAAGCCCGATGGAGACGATGAGCTCGACCAGTGTAAATCCTCGTTTTTTTGGCGTCGCATGCATGGTCATGATGAGCATGTGGGTCCTATAGATATCTCTCCCAACTTCGAGATTCGTATCGTCTTTTTCGCTACGTTCGAAGAATCAGTTATGGTTATTTCGGCACACGAAAATTCTGTAGTGATTCCCGAGACATTACCTGAAATAGTCGAGGCCGTATTGGGACGTGTGAATACCGTATCAAGGGTCGAAAGTGGCGAAGGGTCCGTAGAACATACCTTCACTCCGCTAGAAACTCCGCAGAAACTCTGAATCTTGAAGCCGCGGCTAAACGTAAATGTCTCTTGGATACCGTCAGCAGGAGTGGAAGAATCATAGACGCAATTACCGTGCTTCTCATCGGGCGCACCTGGAGTTCCGAGAGGACACGTGCTAGGGCCATCCGTCAGATGATTTGATATGTCGGCGAATAATATATACGAACCCGGCAGCGCGCGATCAAAGTGAAGGCCGTACCCTGGATTTTGTACTGAACCGAACTTGCGGCTCGAGAGGCCGAACGACTGCGCCTCGCGCGCGGAGAATGCGACCGTGTATGCGGTATTCGTAAGCAGGAGAGACTGGTTGAACGTCGACTGGCCGGTAACGGCAATAGCCGAAATGACCGCTATGATGGCAAGCACCACGAGCATCTCGATGAGCGTGAATCCACGCTCGGGAGGTGCACTTAAAATGGGAGAGGGTTCCATTGGGTAAAGTAAGCGAGGAGAAAGCCAAGCGCCAAGAAGGGCACGAACGGCACCTCTATACCCATTGTAGGCCCTCCACGGCGACGCGCCAATATTATGATGCCTATAACTGCCCCTATCCAGAAGGAGAACATAATTCCCGCCACTGCCTGGCTTCCGACCAACAAAGACAGCGCAAACGCGACAGGCGCGTCTCCGAGCCCCATCGCACGGCCGCGGGAAAGTACATGCAGGAGGAAAAATATGAGACCGATGATGCCGGCGACGGCGATGCGAAGTCCTAACGCGTGCATGCTGGGTGCGGCAAGGAACGCAAAGATGAGCGCGAGCGCGCTAAGGAGCGCACTCGCGGCCGGAGGAACGATCATATGTCGCAGGTCGTACATGACTATAAAGCCAAGCGTAAGCAGCGCGAGAAGAAATACAATCAGCGGAAGCGCCACGTGCGCAACACCAATAGTGAGATACGACCATGCGAACGCTATACCCACCAAAGCTTCAAACACGCTGTATGCCAGCGGTACGCGAGCGCCGCACTGTCTGCAGCGACCTCGATACCAGAGCATGGATAGGACCGGCACAAGGTCGCGAGCACTAAGGTCTTCGCGGCACGAGTTGCATCGCGACCTCCCGCGCTTCCATGACTGGCCCGTGTATACGCGTTCAGTTAGGACTCCTACGAAACTTCCGCATATAGTCCCTAGTACGGCGAATATGAGTGTGAAAAATAAAGACATGACGTAGCGGCGTACTACGTTGACTATACTATACAAAAGCCGCCCCTAAAGGGCGGCTTTTGCTTCACTAACTCTTTTACAGTGACTAGCAGGTGAATCCGCCTGCTGTAGGAAGCGAAGCCTTAACCGTAGAAGTGCCCGTGTTATCTGTACAGAAGTACGATCCGCTCACTGCCTTAAGAGGAGCATACAGCCTCCACGCAGTTGCTGAGTCAGTACACAAGCCGGTGGTAGCAACGCCTGCGGCAGATGCGGCTCCTGTTACCATTGGAGAAATTCCTCCAGTTTGGGTGCAAACGTTAAGATATGTCTGGCCCGAGTTATCGTAGTACAACTCAGCCTGTGCACGAGCGTTGTCGATATTTGATTTAATAGCCGCATCAGCACCCTTATTGCGAGCTGTGTTCAAGCTTGCGAGCACGACGGATGAGAGAATGCCGATGATTGCGATCACGACGAGGAGTTCGATGAGGGTGAAGCCCGAACGGTGACCCAGAACATGGCCCTGTCGTGCTGAAGATGATACGAGTTTCATAATATTTGGTACGTGTGATTGATGCGGGTTATGGATAAGTATCCGCTGTATGTATTGTACGTGAAGATACTGTTCTATTTTCTTATCCTGTGGATAATCACCACTAATTGATAGAGCCTGCGAGATTGTAGATTGGAATAAGCACAGAGGCGAGAAGCGTACCGACGCCGAGGCCGAGCATAACGATCATGAGTGGCTCAATAAGATCGATGAGTGTATCGACAGCGTTGTTGACTTCGCGGCGATAAAACTTTGCAAGCGTGGCAAGAATATTTCCAAGCTCTCCGGTCTCTTCTCCGACCTTGATCATCGCCGTCATGATGCCCGGAATTTCTGAGTGTTTACCAAGCGCGTCCGAAATACTCGCACCTGCTTTTACCTCTTCCCCTGTCTGCACAAGGATGCGCTCGAAAGTCGCACTGCCCACAACAGACGCAGTGATTTCTACGGCTTCCACGACCGGGACGCCTGAAACGAGCATGGTTGAGAAGTTATCGGCGATGCGCGACAAGTACAGTTTTTGATATAGGTTTCCGATATAGGGCACGTCTAGCTTGAAACTATCGAAAAAGAGCTTTCCGCTTTCTGTCTGTAGCGAGCGATATACGAAGAACGCGCCGACAACTATGATAATCAGGATAAAGAATCCGTAGTGAACCAAGAAATTCGATATTGCGATAACTACCTTTGTGTAGAGAGGAATCTCAGAACCTGAGTCCGTAAGAATCGCGCTGATCTTCGGAATGACCAGCGTAAGCATGAGGGTCATAACAATAAAGAAGACACCGATGACGAATGCTGGGTAGATAAGGGCATTCTGTGCCTTACTCATGACTTCATAGGTGCGGTCAAGGTAGTCTGCTAAATAGCCGAATGTATCCGAGAGCTTTCCCGACTCTTCTCCAGAGCGAACCATGTTTACGTAGAAATTCGAAAAGACTTTTGGATGACGCGCCATGGCTTTTGATATCGGACTCCCCCCTTGCAGGTCGTCAGCGATTTGCGACATAACTTCTGCAAGCGTCTTATTGTCGACTTCGGCAGCAAGCAGACGGAAGATACGAAGCGCTGATACTTGCGCCTCAAACAGCGTAGCGATCTGGCGCGAAAGAATAACTATGTCTTTGTTAGAGACATGCTTGAAGAGCGAGATATCGACCGAAAGAATCGACTTTTTCACTGCAGGCTCTATGGACGAGACGATAAGGCTGCGGCGCTGGAGCGTTCCGATAGCAACATCCATTGAAAGCGCCTCTACCGTGCCTTCACGTTCGTGTCCGTCCTGATCAAGTGCGTGATAGCTAAAGAGCATAGCAAGGTAAAAAATTAGAGGTAACGCTCGAAGGTCTTGGGGTCGCTCGCGCGCTCGTATGCATGCTCTATAGTCACTTCGCCCCGCCGCACGAGCTCTGCAAGCGAGCGATCCATGTCGATCATACCTTCTTGAGAACTGGTTTGAATGACCGTAGCGATTTCGTGCGTGCGCCCCTCGCGTATGAGATTTGAGATTGCACTGTTATTTATGAGAAGCTCGTAGGCTGGGACGAGACCACCTGCAATGCGGGGCACTAGACGCTGGCTGAAGATGCCGGCAAGCGAGCCCGCCAACTGCACCCGGACCTGGTCCTGCTGATTGGGTGGAAACATATCGATGATGCGGTCGATAGTCTGCGCTGCGTTATTGGTGTGAAGGGTCGAAAGTACCAGGTGACCGGTTTCTGCGGCAGTGACGGCGCTCGCGATGGTCTCTTGGTCGCGCATCTCCCCCACCATGATGACGTTTACATCTTCGCGGAATGCTGCCTGAAGTGCGCTTTGAAAATTTGGTGCGTCCACGTGCACTTCGCGCTGATGAATCAACGACTTCTTTGCGTCGAAAATATACTCGACCGGGTCTTCAATAGTCACAATGTG
>CAXUAR010000034.1:0-239 GCA_964249155.1 uncultured bacterium
GGGTTAGCATTCGCACTCACACTGCGTGGTCATCGCGTGCTCGCGACTACACACACCGATGAACAAGTCACTGCATTGCGAGCGGAAGCCGCGAAGCACGGGATACCGCTTGAAAGTTTCAAGCTTGATATCACAAGCGAAGCCGATCGTGCAAAAGTTTCGGGCTTCGATATTGATGTCTTGGTCAACAATGCCGGCATGGGAGAGACTGGCTCACTCGCAGAAGTGCCGATGGAGCG
>CAXUAR010000034.1:249-2788 GCA_964249155.1 uncultured bacterium
CGTGAGAACTTTGAGGTAAATGTGTTTGCAGCACTTGAACTTACACAGCTCGTGCTCAAAGGCATAATGCAAAAGAAGCGGGGCACGGTGGTCTTTGTAAGCTCACTTGCAGGACGAGTGCCGATGCCGTTTTTGAATCCCTATAGCATGACGAAGTTTGCGTTATCGGGCGGCGTAGCCGCCCTGCGTTCAGAGTTGCATCGCGTAGCACCAGACGTGCATGTAAGTCTCATCGAGCCGGGTGCGTACGCAACAGGATTTAATCAGAGAATGCTTGCGAAGAAATACGAATGGATGGATGAATCCTCGTATTTTCATGCAATCATTCCTGAACTCAAGCGGGAAGACGCTACGCGCTTCCCGCGCATTGAGGAGAAGAATATTCACACTATTGTACATACAATAGTGGGCGCGTGCGAAGCACTCGCCCCTCGCCTACGCTATACTGCGCCCTGGTACCAGGGCGCAGGAATACGCCTACTTCGTATGTGTGGGCTATAATACAGAGTAATGACACTTCTTCTTATATCGTTCGTTGCTGGTTTGCTTACTGTTCTTGCCCCGTGCGTACTCCCACTTCTCCCCGTTATTGTGGGTGAATCAATAAGTGGCAAGCCAAGTCGCAAGCGCGCTATGGTCACCATTGCGTCGCTCGGCATCTCGTTGTTTCTCTTCACCTTCCTACTTAAGGTTTCAACGGTACTCATTCACGTGCCGCTTGAAGCGCTATCGATAGTATCCGGCGCACTCCTTATTATCTTCGGGCTATTGAGCGTATTCCCGCAGCTTTGGGATCATTTTGGTCTCGCACATGCTCTGAACAAAAGTTCGAACCGTGTGATGGGTCAGGGCTTTATGAAGCAAAGTCTTGTGGGCGACATCATTGTAGGTGCCGCTCTCGGACCAGTGTTCTCAAGTTGTAGTCCGACCTACTTTCTCATCCTTGCAACCGTGCTTCCGGTGAGTCTGGCTGCGGGCGTTCTCTATCTGTCAGTATATATCATCGGACTTTGCCTTGCGCTCTTTGGCATCGCTGTGCTCGGACAGAGACTCGTGAATAAGCTCGGCATCGCGTCTGACCCAAATGGTTGGTTCAAGCGATCTATTGGTATCTTGTTCATCATCGTTGGCCTTTTGGTTATCACAGGGGTCGATAAGAGGATCGAGGCAAGCGTGCTCGCACACGCGGGGGTGTTCGACGTGACGAAGATAGAGCAGCGACTTCTAACAGCAGGAAGCGGAAGCGAGACTGCAAACTCCATTGTGCTTGGCGAGCAACTCACACCCGAACAGAAGGCAGCGAAGTATACGAAGGCGCCGGAATTGGTAAAGCCTGATGGATATTTGAATACCGACGGTCAGCCGATAACCATCGGACAATTCAAAGGAAAGAAAGTCGTGCTTGTGGATTTCTGGACATACAGCTGCATCAATTGTCAGCGTAGCATTCCGTACCTCAATCAGTGGTATGCGAAATACAAAGACCAGGGTCTCGAAATAATCAGCGTGCACACGCCTGAATTCGCCTTTGAGCATGACCAGGCAAACGTCGCAGCAGCTCTTACGCAGTTTGGCATTCAGTACCCGGTTGTACTGGATAACGAATACGCAACCTGGAACGTGTTTGGCAATCAGTTCTGGCCGCGCGACTACCTTATCGACATCGATGGCTACATCGTGCATGACCATGCCGGCGAGGGGGAGTATGACGTGACCGAGAAAGCGATTCAGGCTGCGCTCGCGGAGCGAGCGCCGCGCCTTGGAACTGAGCCTTCCATGATTGCCTCAAGCACAGTCTCTATCGCTGACCCTGATCTTCAGGAAGTGCAAAGTCCGGAAACGTACTTTGGGTACGATCGTAACGAATACCTCGGCAACGGTACGCCAGGCCAAAGTGGCACGCACACCTATACTTTCCCGATGGCGACGCGTCCAAACACGCTCTATCTGCAGGGAATGTGGAATATTGATAAGGAATACGCCACCGCTTCAAGTGATGCGCACATCAAATTCAGCTATTCTGCGCACGATGTGTACTTCGTAGCGAGTGCAGGAACGCCAGTCTCCGTAACCGTCCTTCGCGACGGCGTACCGGTAGGAACGTATGCAGGAAGCGATGTCGATCCAAAGAATTCGACTGCTACCATTAGCAGTCAGCGACTCTACCGCCTTGTGCATGACACGACCGCAGGTGCTCACACCATCGAACTCATCATTCACGGTAGCGGCTTGAACGCGTATACGTTTACGTTCGGATAGAATACCAAGCTCCACATACAGCGAGAGAGGATGCTATACTCATACTCCCGCATCCATATATACATAGTGTAAAAGACTAATTTAAAACCATGGAAACAGCACCACTCAATGTTCTCGTACTCAACGCCTCCCTTAAGCATGGTCCTGATCCTTCAAACACGGAAGAAGTTACGAACCTTGTACTTGAAAAGATGCAGCCCTATGCACCAATTTTGAGCACCACTATCCGATTGTCAGATAAGAATATTCCCGTGGGCTTAGGATTGCGTGAAAGCGATGA
>CAXUAR010000034.1:2798-4760 GCA_964249155.1 uncultured bacterium
TATCGTCGAAGAAATAAAAAAAGCTAACATTATTATCTTTGCGACACCTATATGGTGGGGTGGCCGCTCAAGCCTTATGCAGCGCGTCATCGAGCGCATGGATGCGTTTGATGAAGAAGTCATCGCCGGCGGTCGTTCAGCGCTTCTTAATAAGGTGGCTGGTATCGTTATTACTGGCAGCGAAGACGGAGCTCAAGCAGTGCTCGCTGGTCTCATGGAAGTCCTTACGTTTATGAATTTTGCTCTCCCGCCGCAGTGCTGCACCTACTGGGTAGGGGAGACGGGTCTCGACCCCAAGACCGACGCGGAACGCAGGCGCAAAAACCCTGCGGTTGCCCACATGGCCGAGAATACTGCGAAAAACCTTGTACATCTTGCACAGGTTCTTAAAAAGTCTTCCTTTTAATCTTTCTAATGCCTACAGTACCGGAATCTCCTGACACATCCGCAAGCCTTCTTGCGCTCCTTCGTCCGTACAGCGGATGGGTAGTTGTGCTCGTGGTTCTTACGGTTGCCGGGAGCGCGCTAAACCTTGTGGTGCCACAGATATTTGCGCATGCTATCGATTCGTACCAAACAGGTACCTTTAGTCTACCACCCACGCTCATATGGTTCGGGATTGTTGCCGCCGGCATCTTCCTCATGAACGCACTCCAGGGCGTAGTGCAAACATATGCATCGGAAATGGTCGCACGCGACCTGCGCACGCGAGTCGCTGCGGCAATTTCAGTTCAGGAATATGCAGCCATCGAGATCCTTACGCCTTCGAAGCTTCTCACAAACCTTACGTCGGACGTAGACGCGGTGAAGACCTTTGTATCGCAGGCGATAGCATCTATCATATCGTCTGTCTTTATAATCATTGGTGCTTCGGCACTCTTGCTGTATCTCAACTGGAAGCTCGCGCTTGCGGTGCTCTTAATTCTTCCGTTCATCGCGGGCACTTTCTACGTGGTGCTTGGTCGTGTACGCAAGCTCTTTAAGCAGGCTCAAGAAATGATCGACCGACTCAACAAAGTCATCAATGAGAGCATTCTTGGTGCAGCACTCGTTCGCTTACTAGACTCGCAGGAGCGTGAGTACAGTAAGTTCATCGATGCAAACGATGGCGCGCGCTCCATTAGTATGCAGATTCTTAGACTCTTTGCGTCGATGATTCCGACTATTACGTTTCTTACAAATATCGCAACACTCACTATCATCCTGCTCGGGGGCAGCTTTGTTATTCATGGTTCTATGACGCTCGGACAGTTTGCGGCTTTCAACAGCTACCTTGGTATTCTCATCTTCCCCATCATTATCATTGGTTTCATGAGTAATGCCATCGCGCAGGCCCAGGCGTCGTATGGCCGTATCTCGCAAGTATTACATTCTACGGTGCGACCAGACACCGGTACTCTTACGAAAAAACTTACGGGAGCTATTAGTGTGAAAGACCTCTCACTTACGTACGGAGAGAATCACGTGCTTTCCAATGTGTCGTTTGATATTACACCAGGCACCAAGAACGCCATTATCGGTCCAACTGCCGCAGGAAAGTCGCAGCTGTTCTATATCATGACGGGACTTCTTGCGCCGACGTCTGGGCTTGTTGAATATGACGGATACCCTACAGCGGAGTACGCAAAGCAGGACTTGCACGCACAAATAGGATTCGTGTTTCAAGATAGCGTACTGTTTAACCTTACCCTTCGCGAAAATATTGCCTTTAGTAATAGAGTTGAAGACAAAGACCTTGCAAAGGCCATAGATACGGCTGAGCTCCACGACTTTATCAATGCGCTCCCTCAGGGACTTGATACGATAGTGTCTGAGCGCGGCACATCGCTTTCCGGCGGACAGAAACAACGCGTGATGCTAGCCCGAGCGCTAGCGCTCAATCCAAAGGTTTTGCTACTTGATGACTTTACGGCGCGCGTGGATGCCGCAACTGAGCACAAAATTCTTGGAAACGTATTGCGT
>CAXUAR010000034.1:4770-6091 GCA_964249155.1 uncultured bacterium
GAAGATAGCTCCCGTCGAGCACTACGACCAGATACTTCTGCTTATGGAAGGGGAGGTTCTTGGCCGTGGCACTCACGCAGAGCTTATGAGTACGAGTCCTGAATACGTACAGATATTTGATTCGCAGAAGAGTACGGAACGGTTTGAGACCGCATAACCTTTAATATGGACTACACACTCAATACGGGCGAACATACAGAAACCAAGAAAGGTGCTAGGGGTGGTAAAGATGTTGTGCATGCGGCATCTGACACAGGCGGTACGCTCGGACTCGCCTGGGAAAGTCTTTCCCCACTCCTCAGCTCTGAAAAGGTAAACATTAGTATTGCACTCGTTGCAGTACTCATAAGTTCTGCAGCAAATCTTTTGTCTCCGGTCATCATTGCGCGCGTTATAGATACGGCACTTGCCACGCATAACTTTGGACTAGTACTTCGGTATAGCGTTCTTTTGCTTGTGGTGTACGTGCTTGGCCTTGTTGCTCAGTACATACAGACTATACGCATGGGCACCGTGGGACGTAATGTGTTATTCGTGTTGCGCAATCAACTCTTCACCAAGCTTTCGAGTCTTCCGATCGCATTCTTCAATCAAAACAAAGCCGGAGACCTTATTTCGCGCGTGAACAATGATACCGACAAACTCAACCAGTTCTTCTCGCAGGCGCTCATGCAGTTCTTTGGAAACTTCTTCATTATTATTGGTGCAGGCATTTTGCTCGTCGCGCTGAATGTGCGCCTTGGGTTTGCCGCTCTTGTTCCTGCGCTTGCACTTCTTATCATTACCCAGCTTTCAGGCACATGGGTGAAACGAAAGAGCCGTGCGGGACTTCAGAGCTTGGGGAGTATGTCGGGAGAGATTCAAGAGAGCCTCGCGAACTTCAAGGTAATTGTAGCCTTCAACCGTCTCGACTATTTCCGTGAGAAGTTCAAAGAGGCGAACGATACAAACTACAGGGCGTCCGTGGGTGCGGGTATTGCATCAAATATCTTCACACCTATTTATACATTTGCCTCGAATATCGCTCAGCTCATTGTGCTTGGGTACGGTATTGTGCTCATTTCGCACGGACAACTCACCATCGGACTTTTAGTCGGCTACTTGTTGTATGTCACAAACTTCTACAACCCACTACGCCAGTTGGCGAGCGTATGGTCGAGCTTGCAGCTCGCGCTCGCCTCACTCGATCGCATCGGCGAAGTGCTTTCGCTTGAATCGAATTTGCATACGCTTCCAGCGAATGTATCTTCTGGTTCAGACTCTGCAACTGCGCCAAGCAAAGACAAAGGTCAACTAACGAACCATGACGTTTCGATCGCCT
>CAXUAR010000034.1:6101-7062 GCA_964249155.1 uncultured bacterium
AAGCAAGTGCTTGGCGACGTGAACCTTACCATTGAAGCAGGAAAGACATACGCGCTCGTTGGGCCTACCGGCGGCGGCAAGACGACAACGGCGTCGCTCATGGCGCGTCTCTACGACCCGATCAAGGGAACGATATATCTTGAAGGCCGCGATATCCGCACGTATACTGACACCGAACGCGCCAAGAAAATAGGTTTTATCCTTCAAGAACCGTTTCTCTTTAGCGGTACGGTACGCGATAACATCGTGTACGGAAATGCTGAGCTTGCAGGACTCACGAACGAGGAGCTTCTTGAGCGTCTGTCTGTTGCAAACTTCGACCGTCTCATGGAACGCTTTAGCGAGGGCCTTGCGACCGTGACGAGTGCGTCAGGGGACGCACTATCGCTTGGACAGAAGCAACTTATTGCGTTTATGCGCGCGGTACTCCGCGCGCCAGACCTCCTCATTCTCGACGAAGCCACGGCAAACATCGACACCGTTACCGAGCAACTCCTCGAAGAGATTCTGGAACAGCTTCCGAAGACTACGACAAAAGTTATCATCGCGCACCGGCTCAATACCATTTCCTCAGCAGATGATATTTTCTTTATAAACGGTGGCCACATAGTTGAAGCCGGTTCAATAGACCGTGCCATAGAAATGCTTATGCACGGCAAACGCGAGAGTTAATTGCTCTGAGCCAAAAGTGTTAGAATAGGAGGAATGACTTTAACCCCTTCGCCAAAGCCACATGCTTTAAAAATGCACTACTGGAGCCATCGCGGTCGAAGGAAACATTCCACGACTATTGTTCATCGTATAAGCAGTGCTTTGTTACTTCCGATAGGTCTTGTCGCTGTTACGTTTTTCCTTGCCACGGGTGCAGTCGTTATTCCAACGCCATATTCAGTTAAGGCAGGCATACTTCTGCAGGCTCTCGGTGCGTCATTTCTGCGACTCATGATTGCCTATGTATTCT
>CAXUAR010000034.1:7072-7486 GCA_964249155.1 uncultured bacterium
CGCAGCATCGCCTATGTAGGCGCCCTCGTCCTCGGGGGCCCGCCCGGCCCCTGGCCCGAGCGCGGGCGTCGCCTTGAAAGCGCACTTCTTCCGGTTTTCGATGTACGGGAATCAATGCCAGTGCTTGCATTCTTTCCGGTTATCATCATTCTCTTCCTTCATGCGAACTTGCTCGAGGGTGCTGCTATTTTCATTATTTTCTTCAGTATGGTTTGGAATATCGCCTTCAGCGTCGTGGGTGGCGTGCGTCAGACGCCGGCAGACGTCAAAGCTATTGGAACGGTCTTTGAACTTTCTCGTTTCCAGCGTTTCACTAAAATCAAGCTCCCAGCAGTATTCCCAGCAATACTTACCGGCTCTATTCTCGCGCTTGCCGACGGCTGGAATATCGTTATCGTGGCTGAAGCTTTGCAC
>CAXUAR010000035.1:0-3181 GCA_964249155.1 uncultured bacterium
GAGAACATCGCGCAACCGGATGTTATAAAGATTGACGCTGAGGGCTTTGAATTCGACATTCTTTCAGGTATGCGAAGCCTCCTCACCCAAGACGCCAGCAACGTTACGCGACCAATACTTACGCTTGAAGTCGCCGGCGGCACGTCTTGGCAGGAAAATCGTGAGCAATCGCTCGCATTCCTCTTGGCACATAGATATATCGCATACGAGATAACTGTAGATGGTCTACTGGCACCACACACGACGAAGGATACCTATACCTATGACAACCTGCTCTTTATACCTTCCGAGCGAACTGCAGAATTCTCTTCACTACGTTCTACTTCAAGTGATATCCCTGTCGTATGATACTCATTGCACTCAAAGGAGGTCTGGGAAACCAAATGTTCCAGTATGCGCTTGGTCGCACAATCTCGCTCAAAAATAATGATACGCTCAGTCTCGATACGGGAGGCCTTTCTCGCGCAAACGATGTCGGTGATATCTATCGGCCGTTTGCGCTTAATGCTTTCGCTATTCGGGCACAGGTCGCGACACCTGAAGAGGTGCAGAGTCTTAAATATCCGCATGGTGCGCTATCAAAGCTCTGTCGCAGGTTTGAATTCAAAGTACTACTAAGACGGCATGTGGGATTTGAGCCATCTATTCTGGCGAAGCGAGGCGATCTATACCTCGATGGATACTGGCAATCGCCGAAGTATTTCGAAGCTATACGCACGACTCTTCTAGAAGACTTTACCCTTCTCTCTCCGATGTCCGGTTCGGCAGAGTCAATCGCAAACCGTATGCACGTTTCTACGTCCGTGTCTGTGCACATACGACGCGGCGACTATGTTGCCAATCAGAAGGTTGCGGCATCATATGGGCCCTGTACAGAGCTTTATTATAAGCGCGCTGTTGCAGAAATTATAAAGCATATACCGAATCCTACATGGTTTATCTTTTCAGATGATATCGACTGGGTGAAAGATACACTTACCTTTCCTGGTACGGTTATATACGTGTCGGGGGAAGCGGCAAACGACCAGGAAGAATTACTCCTTATGGCAGCATGCGCACACAATATAATAGCAAACAGTTCATTTAGTTGGTGGGGCGCGTGGCTTAATCAGAATCCTGAGAAAGTCGTCATCGCACCGTCTCCATGGTTCGATACGCGTCCACAGGACCACGCAGACTTACTTCCCTCTTCATGGATACAAGTACCGAAAAAATAACAGACGGGCCGCTTGTGAGCATCACGATGGCGACGTATAATCGCGCTGAGTATATTGAACAGGCTATCAGCAGTGTGCTACGCCAGACATATCAAAATTGGGAACTCATCGTCGTTGACGATGGCTCAAGCGATGACACCCGGGAACGCGTTACTGTTTTTGCTGATTCACGCATCCGCTATATGCGCCACGACTCCAACAAAGGCATCTATCAGACGCGTACAGACGCTGTTGCGGCTGCACACGGTATGTATATTGCTGTTCTCGATAGCGATGACGTATGGGCAGCTTCCAATAAGCTTGCAAAGCAAATCGTCTTTCTCGAATCACATCCAGATCATGCAATCGTTGGGACATACATAAAGACTATCGACGCTCACGGAAATGAGATCGGGAGAGATACCTATTTCCAAGATGACGCAGATATTCGTGCCCATATATTGAAGCGGAATCAGTTCGCACATTCATCAGTACTCATGCGCAAGAGTATAGTGGAAAAAGTTAGTGGGTACAGAGATATAGGCCTCGCTGAAGATCTTGACCTTATTCTGCATATGGGATTATATGGAAAATTTGCAACCATTCCGGAATACATGACTCTGTATCGTGTACACGCAGGCGGCATAACTAAAAACGCACTTCCGATGGCTCGCGCCGTACAGTTAATTATAAAAGAATATCGCTCCCAATATCCCAACTACGTGCCGGCGCTTGTGAAAAGTTATCTTCGTTTGTTACTCGCCCGACTACGTTAACGTACTACCCTAACTTCTCATTAAAGATGGCGCGGAGCGTTGATTCATCGACTTCATAGGGCCTTGCATTGCTGTCGGAGCGTTGCGCACTAGACGCTGGTTGTAGCGTGGTTTTTGCTTGCTCAGAATGAGTGGCGGATTCCCCTTTTTGATTTGTACTTTTAAGTACGTCTGCCAATATACCTTTGAGAGGCGCTGTTTTTTCTTCAGTCTTCTTCTGTTTGTCTTTGTTTGCACTGGCAGTCATACTGCGCAGTATCGCCTTTAAGTCTTCGCTGTTTTTGCTCACGGCAGGCGGTGTGGAAACGCGCTGTATTTGTGGAGCAGATATGCGAGGAGGTTCAGGTGCGCCGCGCTGCTCACTGGTGTCTTGGCTATTTTCACTGCGCTGACGACTGTCCGATGACTCTCTCGGAAGGGTGGCGCGCAAGGGAGCTTTTGGACGGGATTGTGAAGGCGCAGATACTTGGCTACCGTGTCCGCTGAAGCTGCTTCCGGAGATATGTGGCTGATTAGCTTGTTCGCGCGAGAGGCTATCGCGGTACGACGAAGCTGCGCCGCTTCTTGCACTTAGATTACCAGACTCCCTCGAGCTATTACCAGGTGCACGTTTCGCACCTGCACGCTTTGCAGGAGGTTCAACAGGTCCATTCTGGCCATTAGTAGATGAGAGTTCATTCATGATGGTCTCTTCAATCTGCGTGCGCTTGTTACCAAATTGCTTGCGCGATGAGTCGATGACTTCTTGCTTGAAGGTCCGCTGTGGTGGCTCGATGCGCGGAAGCGTGACTGCGGAAAATGGCCTCGACCCAACGCCATCGATCATGAGGGTAAGGTAGACCTGCGCGAATCCTAAATTTACCAAGTCTTCTTTTACAAATTCAGGCATGAAAATAGTTTCAAGGGTCTCAGCGTCAAACGGTCCTACCCGGAATGATACGGTCGTACCGACGTTGCCAAACACTGCTGCGCGCACTTGCTCCTCCATTTGCTCTACGTATTGGTGCGCAATGATAAGGTTCAAGTGGTACTTGCGAGCTTCAGATAAAATCTCAGCGAACGTATCATTTGCGAAGTTTTGGAACTCATCGACGTAGAAATAAAAATCCTGTGCATTATCAAGCTCGCGCGGAGCAAGCTCCGCGCGACTCATTGCACCAAGAAAGATACGCGTCGTAAGCATAGAGCCGAGTAGGCGCATGTTCGTAT
>CAXUAR010000035.1:3191-4272 GCA_964249155.1 uncultured bacterium
GCCTTTAGATAGGTTGATAAGTAAGATCTTTTTCTCATCCATGAGCGTGCGAATATCGAATGACGACTTCGGCTGGCCGATGATATTCCGGATGAGAGGGTTACTCGTAAATTGGCCAATCTTATTTTGGATAGAAGGCGTAGCTTCTTGGGTATATTTATCGCCAAAGGCCGCAAATTCTTTGACCCAGAAATCCTTCACGACAGGATCTTTCACATTCTCCACGACTTTATTCCGGTATGCCTTGTCGGTATACATGCGGTTCACACCAAGGAGCGTCGCATCCGGGTATTCCAAAAGCGCGAGCAGCGTGTTGGTGAGGATGTACTCCATACGTGCGCTCCAGGCATCGATCCAAATCTTCTTAAAGGTTGCCATTAGACCAGAAACGACGAGGTGGCGTTTGTCATATCCAACGTCCTCCATGATGTTGAAGGCCATCGGCTGGTCGAGGTCGAACGGTGCAAAGTACACCACGTCCTTTATGCGATGCTCAGGAATATACTCAAGTAGTGACTCCACTGTGCTACCGTGAGGGTCTATAAAGGCCATACCTTCACCATTCTGAATGTCCTGAATGGCCATATTCTCAAGCAGGGTCGACTTACCCATGCCCGTCTTACCGATCACATACATATGCCGTGCACGGTCCTTTGCCTTGAGGCCAAAGGGCGTGCGCTTGCCACGCGAGTCTGTGGCTGCAAAGTACGTAACGCGATCAGGGTTCTGCATTACCCTTAGTATAACTCCTGGAGTGGGCGTGAAGAAGTATCCTTGGCTCGCATCCGTAAGGTAACACCAGTAAAGACTATTGCGAGTCCGAGTATGGGCAGTATCCATTCGAGCCACGCGAGTGGGAGGCCGCTCCAGGGAGCTATGAGGACGAGTACGCCGAGGATTATGAGTATTGATTCGCGAGACATAGTACCAGTATAGCGAACTATGGCGCGACAATCACGACAAACTCCCCACGCACTTCTTTAGGATGCGTTTTGAAATAGTCTTGGAGTTCAGCGGCTGAGCCCGATACGACAGATTCAAACATCTTTGTGAGTTCACGAAGTGTTACGACTTTTCGGGA
>CAXUAR010000035.1:4282-7352 GCA_964249155.1 uncultured bacterium
CTGGACGCAGGGTTCGGCAGTTTGCGCCGATTCAACAGCCTTTTCCAGAGCAGCTACCACCTTTCCCCCGGAGCACTTCGACGGCAGGCTCTCCCTGCGAAACCCGGAGATGACCTGAAGCTCCGCCTGGCCTTTCGTCCTCCTTTTTCGATGCGATGCGGCGATTCGTAGAAAACAACCGTGCGGGTCATAGCCGCGATCTCTTTCATAATGGTCTGCCGGCCCTTCTTATGGGGGAGAAAGCCGAGAAACGTAAAGTCGTCGCGGTCGATTCCAGCAATGGAAAGGGCTGCGGCAATAGCGGATGGGCCAGGGATGGAGACAATGTGCACATCGTCTCCGAGGCGCGTACGCACTTCAGCCACAAGCGCGCTTCCAGGGTCGGAGATTCCTGGCGTACCAGCGTCGGTCACGAGGGCAATATGCTTTCCTTCGCCGAGCATGGAAAGGATGCGCATCGTCGCTCGGGCCGTAGTAGGACCACGTTGCGCGTGATACACGAGGAGTGGCTTCTGAATGTCATAGCGTGCGAGCAGTTTGCTCGAGACCCGTGTATCCTCGCAAGCGATAGCGTCTGCCTGCTTGAGCGTCTCAAGCGCGCGAAGCGTGATGTCTGCCAAGTTTCCGATGGGTGTAGCGACGACTGAGAGCAGACCTTTGGTGTCCAATACCATACCCTCACTCATCTGGTCTACAATGTTTTTAGACTTCTTCATGGGGCATTTTTTGCTACAAGCGCGTCTGCAACTTTATAAATATCGCCTGCGCCCATAGTTATAATGACGTCCCCAGGACGAGCCATACCACGCACAAAGGTCTCAACGTCTTCAAGAGATCCTACGGCACGAGCAGGCGTACCCTCTTCAAGGATACGGCTTGCAAGCATTTCGCTTGATACGGTGCCGTCGTCGTCTTCGCGCGCAGCATAAATAGGGGCAACGATGACTTCATCGGCGTTCGCAAAGGCACGACCGAAGCTATCAAAGAGGTCACGCGTACGACTATAGAGGTGGGGATGAAAGAGTGCGATGATGCGTGCTTCTGAGTTTTCTCCTTGTATTTCTTTATCCATCTTCTCTCGCAGGGCTTGAAGTGTTTCTTGTATCGCTGTTGGATGATGAGCATAGTCGTCGTATACCCGAGCACCATTGAATTCGCCTTTGTACTCAAACCTTCTCCAGGTACCGTGAAATTCTCCGAGCGAGTGTGCGATCTTCTCCGTGGTGAGCGCGGGATCGATGATGCGCGCCGCGGCTGACGCCGCGCGCGCATTCATCTTATTAAACTCCCCCAGCAGGCGCAAACCATACGCAGGCTCCTCTGCATACGGCACGATGGTAGCCTCAAGGTCTTCGAGGAGAGGCTGCACATTCGGGGCTTCGGTATCCGCAATAATAAATCCTGTGGGGGGAACTTTTTTCATAAGCGTACGAAAGGCGTCCTGCACGTCCTCGAGATCCTTGAAATAGTCCGTGTGATCAAACTCAATATTGGTGACTATGAGAATATCCGGATTGAGATTGAGGAAATGCCTTTGGTACTCACACGCTTCAACGATGAATACATCTGAATCGCCTTCCACGTAATTACTGCCGAAATCGCGCACGAGCGAGCCGACGACTGCCGTTGGCGAGGCACTAGCATCTTTTAGGATACTGGTGAGCATAGCCGTCGTAGTAGTCTTGCCATGCGTTCCGGCAATAGCAACCGTGCGCGATCCTTCTGACACCTGGCCGAGCATCTGGAAATATGATGATTCCGGTATGCCGCGCTCGCGCGCCCTGCTACGCTCAGCATGATCAAAGGGCACGGCATCGCTATACACAAGCATCGTAAGCACTTCTGGTACGTTTTCTGATTTCTGGCCAATAATGACCGGTATTCCCTTGTTTTCAAGCATCTCTGTTACGGGGCTTTCTTCGCGGTCTGAACCGGTTATCACATCCCCTTGAGCCACTAAAAGCTGCGCGAGAGCCGACATGCCGATGCCGCCGATGCCGACCATGTAGTACGTGTTCTGAGTGCGATCGGTCATACCGAGTGTGTACTAGACGTAGCAAGTTCCTTAACAAGAACGTTAAATTGATCACCGCGATCATACTCGTTTTTAAACATGCCGAAGGATGCAAAAGCAGGGCTGAGCACAATAGCATCGCCCGGCTGTGCATGCCTACGCGCATTTCCGACCGCAGCGACCAGGTTGTCGAATACTTCCGCATCCGGAACTTCGTTCCGGATGCGCTCAGTACCGGTGCCGGCAAGCAACTCAATATGCTTCGTGTGTTGTGGTAGAGCATTCAGTAATTCAGTCATATCGAGATTCTTATCAGCGCCGCCCATTATAAGAAGTACGCGTCCTGCATATTTTTCTCCGAGTGCCGAAAGTCCTGCAAGCGTTGCGTCCGGTGTTGTTGCGTTGGTGTCATTGTAGTAGTCAACACCGTCCACAGTAACCACGAGCTCTAAGCGGCCAGGAACACCACCAAAGTTCTCAAGCGCCATACGAATGATATGGTCAGAAATTTCTAAAGCCTGGGCTGCGCGGCGCGCTAGCGCCGCATCATAGCGATTATGCTCACCCGGCACAGTAAGTTTCCAGTCGTCTGGCAAGTCGTGGGCCCCAACGAGGCTTGTCCAGCCCTGCATAAGCCCATTGTATTTTTCTTGGATGAGCGCCGCGCATTGAGAACCAAGCACGAGTGTATCGCCTGACTTTTGGAAGAGAAAAATATTCGCCTTGTCCCCGAGGTACGTATCGAGATTGTTACTGTAGTAATTCAGATGGTCCGGGAAGAAGGTCGTAAATACCGCAATGCGCGGGGATATCTTTGCTTCGCCAAAACCTTGGAGCTGCCACGAATCAAGCTCAAGGAGCGCTATAGAGTCCGGCGTTACGTCGGGTAAAAGCGCGAGCGTTGAGACACCGCGCACATTCCCGCCTAGAAGCACCTGCTTCCCCGCCCCAAGAAGAATGTCATATATCATCTGAGTCGTCGTAGATTTTCCTCGCGTACCAGTGACGCCAACGACGGGAATCTGCACAAGTTCAGCAAAGAGTGACGTACTCATC